>NZ_JAJCXD010000002.1:0-109750 GCF_021056305.1 Actinokineospora sp. PR83 | reverse complement strand
CCCACCGGCTCGTCCGCGCCCGTCCCCGCCACCCCGCTCACCTCGTACGACCTGGGCGTGGTGGCGCCGGAGCCCGCGGGCACGACCTGGCTGCCGCTGTGGCGCAGGCTCGCCTCGTAGTCGCGCATGACCCCCACCGCCTGGGTCTTGGCGACCCCGGCCACGGCGTCGGCGGTGAAGATCCGGGCACCGCCGATCAGCACCGCGTGCAGCGGGTTCAGCGGGCCTGCGCCGACCGCGCTGGCCATCAGGGTCATCGGGTCGGGCGGCGGCGGGGGCATGGTGTTGCGCGCGGTGGCCAGCGCGGCGCCCGCGTCGTCGGCCGCCTTCTGGACCGTGCTCGCCCTGGCGCCCGCGTTCCACACCCGGTCCGACAGCTCGGCGAGCCGGTCGGCGGCCTGCCCGGCGGCCGGGCCCTGCCAGTTGGCGCGCAGCGCGTCCGCCTCGCGGCGCAGCGCGTCGGCGAACCCGCTCAGCGCGCTGCCGTGGCGCCCCCACTCGGCGGCCACCGCCCCCACGTCACCGACGTCGGCGTCCTCCCAGAGCATCCGGTGCAGTTGCTCGTGGCTGTAGGCGTTCCAGTTGGTGCCGCCCGGGGGGACCGGGGTCCCGAAGAACTCCGCCCACACGCTGTCCAGCGCGTCGGTCAGGGCCCGGGCCAACGTCCCGAGCGGTCCGCTCGGGCTCAGCACCGAGGTGACCGCCCCCGCCAGGTCCTCGACAGTTTCGAACACGGGCGCAACAGTGCCGCGACCCCGGCTGAGCCCACCAGGACATCAACCGGCCATCTATGTCCGCAGGCGGAAACCGCAGGTCAGGTGTTGCCCAGGTGGGCCTGGAGGCGGGCGTGGCGGAACTGGTGGACCGCACCGACCTGGCGCAGCACCCCGCGCCTGCACGCGTCGTCGAGGAAGGCCGCCACCGACCACGGCAGCCGCCCGGTCAGCGGCAGCCACACCCTGGCGAACACCAGCCACTGCCCCCACGCGGTGACGCACGTGCTGATCGCGAGCCCGATCAGCGGACCGATCATGAGGTCGAACGGCAGGGTGGCCGGGTCGAGGTGCCCGACCGCGAAGGCGACCATGAGCACGTGCGCGAGCCCGAGGACGAGCCCCCACCCGAGGAACCCGGTGACCACCATCCTGCGGTTGGTGCGCAGCAGGTCGGCGGGGCCCACCGCGGACCTGATGTCCATCGGCGCCTCCAGCCCGGCCAGCAGGCCCCAGCCGAGGCCGGTCAGCGCCCCCATGCCGAGGCCGGTCGCGAGGCCGCCGGGGAACCCGGACCCGACGATGCCCAGCGGGTTGTGCCCGGCCGCGTTCCCCAGCCCCAGGATCAGCCCGGCGCCGACGCCACCCGCCAGCCCGGCCAGGAGCCTGGGCGCGAACCGGGCCCGCAGCCGCCGGACCCCGCCCCGGGTGCGCAGCCGGATGCGCGCGGGCGCGAACGGGCCGCCCTCGATCGCCAGCCCGACGCCGTGGCCGAGCGCGAAGGCCAGCCCGAAGCCGACCCAGTTCTCCACCGCGATCAGCAGCGGGTTCACCGGCTCCTGCCCGGTCGAGGGCGGGCCCACCAGCCAGAACAGCAGACCGCTGACCAGCCCGACGACCAGGCCGGACAGCGCGCCGAGGATCACCATGCGCCTGCCGCGGCGGATGCTGCCGCCCAGTTCCCACCAGGCGAGGTCGTGGGTGCCGAGCCGGTCGAGGTGCCGGGCGAGGTGGCCGAGCCAGCGGCGCACCCGCTCGGGGTCCCACCGGGTGTCCGGGTCGCGGTAGACCGTGGGGATGAAGCTGCCGAGCAGGTGGTCCTCCAGCGCGTGCTGGCTGCCGAACCGCTCGGTGTCCAGCAGCACCGACGGGTCGGGTCCGGTCGGGGCGCTGTGGGTGGCGCGGGCCAGGCCCACCATCAGCGGGGTGGTCAGGACGGTGCGCAGGTTCGCGCTGGCCGGGCGCTCCGGGTGGTCGCGCAGCTCGGCCAGGACCGGGTCCCACGCGGTGGCGTCGCCGTCGCGGCGGGTGGTCCGCGGCAGGTAGTCGATCAGGTCGGTCACGGTGAGGTCGGTCAGCCGGACCGCCGCGGCGGCGGTCAGCGCGTCGGCCCCGGCCACGGCCGCGTACTCACCGGGGCGGCTGGTCACCAGCAGCGGCAGCGTCGTGGCGTTGAGCGCGTCGAGCGCGGCCCGGTGCAGGCCCGCGGCGAGTTCGTCGAACCCGTCGAGCACCGGCAGGACGCGCCCGGCCTCGACCAGCGTGGTCGCCAGGTCGGCCTCGTCACGACCGGCCGCCGCCAGCCCCGGGTGGTCGCGCAGCAGCTGACCGGCGAGCCAGTCGCGGAAGCCGGTGGTGGTCGGGTTCCAGGACCCGAGGCCGAACACCACCGGCACGGCCTCCCCGCGCTCGCGGGTGCGCAGCACGTCGAGGACGAACCGCGCGGCCAGCACCGACTTGCCCGACCCCGCCCGGCCCAGCACCACCAGCCGCCCGGACGGGACGCGCCGGTAGACCTCGGTGATCTGCGGCAGGCGCCCGGCCAGGTCCAGCGGCCCGGCCGAGGCGCCGGGCGAGGCCCGGCGGATGTTCTCCCAGTGGTCCATCACGCTCTCGGGCGCGGCCTGCCAGCGGACCGGCAGCGGGAACGGGTCGTGGATGCGCCGCAGTTCCTCCTCCCGCCCCAGGCGCGCGCCGACCGCGTGCGCGAGGTCGTCGGCCGCTTCCGCCAGCCTGCGCTCGAACGCCGACTCCGGCGGGGCACCGGTGACCGCGGGGGGCTCCGAGCGGGGTTCGGGCACCCCCGGGGGCTCCGGACGAGGCCCGGGCACCGCGGGCGACTCCGGGCGGGGCTCGGGCACCTCGGGAGGCTCCGGGCGGGGCCCGGGGGGCTCCGCCGGAGTGGCGCTGTCGAGCACCGGCTCCTGGCCGTCGGCGACGGCGAGCAGCCCGGCCCGCCTGCCCGGGTCGAGGTGGAGCGCGTCGGCGAGCAGCCGCACCGTGGCCACCTGCGGGTTCGCGCGCTCACCGGTCTCCAGCCTGCGCACGGTCCGCACCGACAAGCCGGAGCGCTGGGCGAGTTCCTCCTGCGTCAATCCCGCCTGCGACCGCAGTTGCCGGAGCAGGGAGCTGAACTGGCTCGTCACGGCTCGCACCCTAGTCAGCGCGAGCTGCCACCCCGGGCGGGTTGGTGATTTTCGGGCGGGAAAGTGCCGACCGGTGCTCGTGCGGCGAAAACCCGCACCCGCGGACAACCACCCACTCACCTCCGGCGAGGAACCGGCGCACACCTTCCTCAGCGCCCCGGCAGTGCCTACGGTTCACCCCACAGCCACACCGGATGCCGTCGGGAGCCCCAGTGCGTCGTCAGATCGTGAAGAGGTCGGCGGTGCTGACCGCAGCGCTGGCCGTGGGCGCGTCGGCCTTCCTCGGCCCCCAGGCGTTCGCCGGGCAGGCCGCGCCAGCGGCGGCCGTGGCGAGCGCGAACGCGTTCGCCAAGGGCCCGGACCCGACCGAGCAGTCGATCCAGGCGCAGCGGGGTCCGTTCGCCACCGCGCAGCGGACGGTTCCACCGGAGGGTGGCCGGGCGTTCAACCGGGGCACCGTCCACTACCCCACCGACACCTCGCACGGCACCTACGGCGCGGTGGTCGTCAGCCCCGGCTTCTTCGGCCCGGAGTTCAGCGTGGCCTGGTACGGCTCCACGCTG
This sequence comes from Actinokineospora sp. PR83, assembly GCF_021056305.1. Taxonomy (NCBI): domain Bacteria; kingdom Bacillati; phylum Actinomycetota; class Actinomycetes; order Pseudonocardiales; family Pseudonocardiaceae; genus Actinokineospora; species Actinokineospora sp. PR83. The sequence continues at coordinate 106,048 of NZ_JAJCXD010000002.1, read as the reverse complement.
GCCTCGCACGGCTTCGTCGTGCTGACCCTGGAGACCAACTTCCTGTTCGACCAGCCCGACGCCCGCGCCACCCAGCTCCTGGCGGGCCTGGACTGGCTGGCCGGGCGGTCCCCGGTCAAGGACCGGGTCGACCCGAACCGCCTCGCGGTCATGGGCCACTCCATGGGCGGTGGCGGCAGCCTCATCGCCGCGAGCAGGAACCCGGCGCTGAAAGCCGCCATCCCCCTGACGCCGTGGAACACCTCCCCGGACTTCAGCACCGTCACCGTCCCCACCCTGATCCTCGGCACGGACAACGACACCATCGCCCCCGCCACCCGCCACGCCGACCCGATGTACGACTCCCTGCGCGACAAGCCCGACGAGGGCTACGTCAAGCTCAGGGGCGACCACCTCACCCCCATCCGCTACACCGCCGCGGCCACCCGGTTCATCGTCCCCTGGCTCAAGCGCTACGTGGACGAGGACACCCGCTACTCCCGGTTCCTCTGCCCGCTGCCCGCCCCGGACGCGACCGTCGTCAGCTTCGAACTCCGCTGCCCGATCTGAGTCAGCCGCGGGGCAGGGTCGAGTAGAGCGCGGCGAGGGCTTCCCAGTGGCGGTTCTCGGCGTCGACGTCGTGGGTGGAGTTGTCGGGGACGGCAAAACCGTGGTGGGCGGGGTAGAACTCGACGGTGTGCGCGACGTCGGCCATGGTCAGGGCGTGGTCGAGGAGCTGGGCCTGGTCGGCGGTGAAGGAGCTGTCGTCGGCGGCACCGGCGACGTAGACGGTGGCCTTGATGCCGTCCGCGGCCAGGTGGGGGCTGTCCGGGTCGTCCTCGACGGCGAGGCGACCCCCGTGGAAGGAGGCCGCGGCGGCGACCTTCTCACCCAGGGCGGTGGCGGCCAGCAGCGACATCCGGCCACCCATGCAATAGCCGGTGGTGCCCACGCCCGGGCCGACCACATCCGGCCGGGCCAGCAGGAAGTCGGCGTAGGCGCCCGCGTCGGCGATGATCCGCTCGTTGGTCAGCTCGCCCATGAGGCCGAAGAGGCGGGCGCGCTCGCCCGGGTCGCTGAAGGCGGTGGCCATGTCGAACGGCTCCCAGTGGCCCGCCCGGTGGTACACGTCCGGCAGCAGCACCGCGAACCCGGTCTCGGCGAGGCGGTCGGCCATGTCGCGGAACGTCTCCCGGGGGCCACCGGCGTCCGGGAACATGACCACGCCGGGCCAGGGACCGTCGCCCTCGGGCAGGTGGAGGGTGGCCTCGGCGGTGCCGTCGGGGGTGTCGATCTGGACGTCCTGTCGCATTCTGCTGTCTCCCTGGGGCCTCGGCGCCCCCGTCCGGGGGGCCGGGTCCATTCTGGCGCAGCCGGGACCGCACCCGCTCGCCGAGAAGCGGCGGACCGATCCAAGTGGACTGTCGCGCGGGCGTCGGCACCGCCTCCCGCACGCGGTTCTACGCCGGGAAGAGGTTCCGTCCGGTGAACCCGCCTTCCACGCACTCGACGTAGGACCGGGCCACGACGCGCGCAGGCACACCGGACGTATCGGTCATCCCCAGCGCGACCTGGGTCTCCCGCACCCAGCCCGGACTGACCACGTTGACGCGGAGCCCCCTCGGCAAGTCCGCCGCGGCGGCGCGGACGAAACCCCGCAACCCCTCGTTCACCAGCACGCCGACCGCACTGCCCGGGGTCGGCCGACCGAAGTCGCCCGCGGTCAGCGTGACGGAACCGCCGTCCCGCAGGTGCGCGGTGGACCGCGCCACCAGCACCGCCTGACCGATCAGCTTGCCCCGCAGCGCTTCCCCGAGGTGTTCCGCGGTCATCTCCCCGAGCGCCGCCAAGCGCGCGTGCGCCGCCGCGCACACCACCGCGTCCACCTCGCCGACGACGTCGAACATCCGGTCGAGGGACGCGGGATCCCCGATGTCCACCGGGACGTCGCTCCCCCGGGACGCGCGCACCACCTCGTGCCGGGCTCCCAACGCCTCGACCACCGCCGCACCGATCGTGCCCGAAGCACCGATCACCACCACTCGCACCTGCACCCCTCCCTCGACGAGCGAACCGCCCGCCCGATGAGCACCACTTTCGCAGTGCGGCGAAGGCGCCGACCAGACCCGGTCAGGAGTGGTTCCGCCGTGGGTACACCTGGCAGGGGCAGGCGGGAACCAGCGGGCGAAGGCATGATCGAGGCGTGGACCCGCGATCGGAACTCGGTGAATTCCTGCGGTCGAGGAGGGCGCGGACCAAGCCCGAGGACCTCGGCCTCCCCGGGTACGGGCACAGGCGGGTCCCCGGCCTGCGGCGCGAGGAACTGGCCCGGTTGGCGGGGATCAGCGTCGGCTACTACACCAGGTTGGAGCAGGGGCACGGCGCCGCCGTGTCCGACTCGGTCCTGGACTCGCTCGCGGGCGCGCTGCGGCTGGCCCCGGACGAGCGCGCCCACCTGCGCAGCCTGACCCGCCCCAGGCGGAAGTCGCCCACCCGAGCCGGGCCCGAGCACGTGCGCGACGGCGTGCGGCTGCTGGTCGACTCCCTCGGCCACCTCCCCGCGCTCGTGCTCGGCCGGTCCGGCGACGTGCTGACCTGGAACCGCCTCGCCCACGCCCTCCTCGCCGGGCACCTCCCCCTGGAAGCACCCGAACGCGTCGACAACCGTCCCAATTGGACGAAGCTCTTCTTCCTCGACCCGCGCATGCGCGAGCTGTTCGCCGACTGGCTGGGGAAGGCCAGGGACACCGTGGCGGACGTCCGACTGGCACTGGGCGGACACCCCGACGACGGCAACCTCACCGAACTCGTGGGCGAACTCCTGGTGGAGAGCACCGAGTTCCGCGCACTGTGGTCCGAGCACCCCATCCGGCGCTGCACCTCCCACGACCGCGGGTACCACCACCCGGTCGTCGGCGACCTGACCCTGTCCGACGAGCTGCTGACCCTGCCGGACGACGACGGCCAGCGGCTGGTCGTGTTCAACGCGACCCCGGCATCCCCGTCCGCGGCGGCGCTGGGCCTGCTGGCCGAGCTGACGGCCGGAGACCCCGGGAAACCCCGCCCTGCCCGGCGCAGCGGTCGCGGGCAGCGCCGGATCGGCTGAGGACCACCGCGGACACCCACACCTCGACGAGCGCCAGTCCGGCGAGAACCGGCACAGCGCCCGGCGGCTCGTTCGGCGGTCCGGTCGCGCAGCACGCGGGCGGTCGTGGCGCTATCCGGTGCTCGTCGCCGGGGTGGTCGCGGGGTCGGGGTCGAGACTGAGGAGCAGGTCGCGCAGGAGGGTGGAGAGGCGCTCCCGGGACCGGGGGCCGATCCGGTCGACGAGGTCGGCGGTCGCGGCGGAGTGGGCCCGGACGGCGGACTCAGCCAGGGATCGGCCCTGGGCCGTGAGTGCCACCAGGAGTGAGCGGCGGTCGCCGGGAGCGAGCCTGCGGGTGACCAGGTCGCGCTCCTCCAGGCGGGTCAGGCGCTTGGTCAGGCCGCCGCCGGAGATCATCAGCCAGCGGCTGCTGCTGGCGTCCCTCGGCCTGTTCGCCGCGACCGCGTACCCCTGCCCGCCCACCCACCAGTCCCGGCTGGTGGCCGCCGTCCCCGCCGAGAGCGGGTCGGTGCCGGCCTGGAACAGCTTCGCCATGTACCTGGGCACCTCGGTCGGCACCGCGGTGGGGGGCGCGCTGCTGTCCTCGGTGGGGTTCCGCTGGATCCCGGTCGCGGGGGCGGCGGTCGTCGGCGCGGTGGTCCACCACCGCTGGTTGCCGACCTCCCAGCCGTTGACCTGCGCCAAGCGCGGATCGCGGCGGGTGGGTGGTCGTGCGCGCCGGGGGCGGCGCGGGGTCGGGGCGCGGCTGCCCGACCGGGTGGAGCGGCCGGGATGCGGGCTGGAGGTGGTCCAGCAGCACCGCGAAGTCGTCGGGGTGCACGCGCCGGGTGCCGAGTCGTTCGGCGCTCTCGGCCTTCCCGCCGGAGGACCGGCCATCGGTCACCAGCAGGGCGGTCCGGCGGGACACGGTGCCCATGACCCGGACGCCGAGTTCCTCCGCGCGCTGTTCCAACCGCAGGCGCCAGCGGTCGTCGCAACCTGTGAAGACGACCTTGTCGCCGACCCGCAGCGGGTCGCCGAGGTGCCAGTTCGACGGCAGGGGCTTCGAGCCCGCGGACAGGCGGACCAGGCGGGCGGCCTCGGCGGCCTCCAGGACGGTGGTCAGTTCCCCGGCCGGGCGTCGAGCAGTTCGGCGGTGGCGGCCAGTTCGGCCTTCTCCGCCCGGAGGAAGCCGAGGTCGAAGCGGACGTTGTGCCCGGCGATCGCCGCACCGGCCAACCGGCCACTGACCTCGGGCAGCACCTCCGCGGGGCGCCCGGGTTACCCGATCCGCTGCCGAACCCGACCGGGTCGCGCTCCGGACGCCGGTGCGACAGCCGTGCGGGTTCGCTTCCAGCACAGTCGGGACGGCCCGTGGGGCGCGTGATCCGGCGGGGATCGGCGTCCCGGGTGTCCGGGGCGGGGTATCTTCGCGGGGTGGCTGATGTAGAGGTTCGGGACGTGGTGGAGTCGAAGCGGTTCGAGGCCGTGGTGGACGGGCAGGTGGCCGGGTTCGCGGAGTACATCCGCGGCGAGGGGCTGGTCGTGTTCCCGCACACCGAGGTCGACACCGCTTTCGAGGGGCGGGGGGTAGGCAGCGCGTTGGCGCGGGCCGCGCTCGACGACGCCAGGGGGCGCGGGGCGGCGGTGTTGGCGACGTGCCCGTTCATCGCCGGGTGGATGCGGCGGCACCCGGAGTACCTGGAGTTGGCCTACCAGAACCGGAGTTCGGTCAGCGACTGACGTCGTGACCGACCCGCGCGGGCGGACCGTCGTCGCGTTCGGCGGCGACCGCCTGCGCGGGGCAGCCCTGGCCCGTCACCCCAGGGGCAGGCCCAGGGAGTGGTCCTCGGCGACGATGCGGGCGACCGAGAGGTCCATTGTGGACTTGCGTCAGGCCAGGGCCGCGGTGCAGCGGAGGTCCCCGGCCAGCGGGACGATCAGGACGCCCGCCCTGGCGTGGTGCTGGTCCGTGCTCTCGGAGAACAGCGCGCACCCCGCTCTCGCGGCGACCAGTTCGAGCGTTTCCCCCACCGAACCGGACTCGACGACGTCCCGGACGCCTTGGACGCCGACGGAGGCGGGGTGGCGGAACCGGCGCGCACTCCGAGGTCATCGTGACCGGCGGCGGCCCCGTCCTGGTTGGGATCAGCGCCCGGCTCAACGGTTGGTGGCCGACGTCGTCAGCGGCGCGCTGAGCAGGCGGGTTTCCGAGCGGGTCGTGGCGGGTCTGATCGGTGTTCCTGCCGCTGTCTGCGGTCCTCGACGCCCCGGTCTCGTGGGGATGGCGGCGATCGCCGCGCTGAGCGCGATGAGGGGCATGTGGACGGGCGACGAGCCCGCCGTCGCGGGTGGGAGGTGAGGCGCACCGGTGCTCGCCCGGACCTGGGGGTCCGGGCGAGCACCGGTGGTCTCAGGAGGACATCACCAGTTCGGCGCGCTCCCACACGCGGTGCAGGCCCACCGACTTGATCAGGTCCGCGGTGAACGTCTTCACCGGCTTGTCCCCGAGCACGATGCCGGGCGCGGTGGTGTCGATGCCCGCCGCGGTCAGCACCTGCTCGCCGTCGCCCCACGCGGCGATGGTCTTGCAGTGGCGGAAGGCCTCCTGCAGCAGGATGGTGAGCTTGATGTCGCGGAAGGCTCCCAGGCCCGCGGCGACCACCACCGCGTCGAACTCGATCGAGCGGGTGGTGAGCAGGGTGCGCTCGACGATCCGGGTGGTCTTGCCCTTGGCGATGACGCCGCCGGTGGGGGCGATCACCCTGGCGATGGCACCCGCGGACTCGATGGCGCTCGCCAGCTTCTCCACCCCGCCCAGGTCGGCACCCGGTCCGGCGAAGATGCCGATGACCCGGCCGGTGATCGGGCCCGGGCCGGGCGGGATCTGCGACAGGGCCGGGGAGGGCACGACCTCGGCGGCGGGCTTGCCCTTCGGGGCGGGCAGGCCGAGGCCCGCGGCGACCGCGACGCACAGGTCCTCGTCGACGTTGGCCAGCACGGAGAGAGCGCGTTCCTTGATCGCCTGCTCGTAGCACTTGCCCAATTCGAAGGTGAACGCCTCGATGACGTGCACCTGCTCGACCTTCGACAGGCTGCGGTAGAACAGGGTGGCCTGGGAGAAGTGGTCGTCGAACGACACCGGGTTGGCGCGGACCGCCTCGCCCTCGATGTGGCGGGGGCGGTGCACGTAGGCGCCCTCCGCCTCCGTCGCCACCCGGGGCAGGCCCTCGTCCACGCTGTTGGGCAGGTAGGGGGCCTGGCCCTGGTGGATCGCGGTCTGGTGCATGCCGTCGCGCAGCATGTCGTTGACCGGGGCGTGCGGGCGGTTGACCGGAAGCTGGGTGAAGTTCGGGCCGCCGAGGCGGGTGAGCTGCGTGTCCAGGTAGGAGAACAGCCGCGCCTGCATCAGCGGGTCGTTCGTGACGTCGATGCCCGGGACGAGGTTGCCGGTGTGGAAGGCGACCTGCTCGGTCTCGGCGAAGTAGTTGGTGGGGTTGCGGTCGAGGGTCAGCCGCCCGATGATCTGGACCGGCGCCAGCTCCTCCGGGACGATCTTGGTCGGGTCGAGCAGGTCGATGCCCTCGAAGGTCTCGTCCTCGGTGTCGGGCATGACCTGGATGCCCAGGTCGTACTCCAGCGGCGCCCCGGCCTCGATGCCGTCGGCCATGTCGCGGCGGTGGAAGTCCGGGTCGGCGCCCGCGGCGATCTGCGCCTCCTCCCACACCAGCGAGTGCACCCCGGCGACCGGCTTCCAGTGGAACTTCACCAGCGCGGTCTCGCCGTCGGCGTTGACCAGGCGGAAGGTGTGGACGCCGAAGCCCTCCATGGTCCGGTACGAGCGCGGGATGGCGCGGTCGGACATGGCCCACAGCACGTGGTGGGTGGCCTCGGTGTGCAGGGTGACGAAGTCCCAGAAGGTGTCGTGCGCGGACTGCGCCTGCGGGATCTCCCGGTCCGGGTGCGGCTTCCCGGCGTGGATGATGTCGGGGAACTTGATGCCGTCCTGGATGAAGAACACCGGGATGTTGTTGCCGACCAGGTCGACGTTGCCCTCGGCGGTGTAGAACTTGACCGCGAACCCGCGCGTGTCGCGCACCGTGTCGGCCGACCCGCGCGACCCCAGGACCGTGGAGAACCGGGTGAAGACCGGGGTCTCGCGGCCCTTCTCCGCCAGGAACGGGGCCTTGGTGACCGACGCGGCCCGCCCGTTGGCGACGAACGTGCCGTGCGCGGCGGCGCCGCGGGCGTGCACGACCCGCTCGGGGATGCGCTCGTGGTCGAAGTGGGTGATCTTCTCCCGCAGGTGGAAGTCCTCCAGCAGGGTGGGTCCGCGGCGCCCGGCCTTCAGCGAGTGGTCGGTGTCCGGGAGCCGCACGCCCTGCGCGGTGGTGAGGAACTCCCCCGCCTGGGCGCGGCTGTCCTCGCCGATCGTGCCGAGGAGTTCGGTCTTCCCGGTGGGGCTGGTGGGCTTGGGAGCCGCTTGGTCACGCTGGCGCTTCGGGGGCACAGTTGCACTCCAACATCGGTGTTCGGTTCGGGATGCGGGTGGCCCCGTGACCGTCGGGGCTCGTGCTCCCCGGGCGGGCGGCGGCACCACCCGGGATTGCGGTCGGTGCGGGCGCGGAAAATCGTGGGCTGGCGGTGGGAACGTCCTCGGGGCGCCTGCCTTGCGACCCGGCGTCCCGTGCCATCCGGGTACCCGTGGTCCGATACGCCAAACGGCGTGATCGAGACCGCCCGGGGGTCACCCGGCCGTGGTGGTGCCGCGCGGGGTTGGCGAGCCGCGGCGCACCGCTTACACTGTCGTCATCTTGACGACAACTGGCGAGTCATCGAGAGGACGACCAACATGGCACAGGGTGCGGACGCGGTGCTCCGGGCGCTGCTGCGCGACCTCGACGACGCCAGGGCGGGCACGGCCGACGCCGAGTCGCTGCTGGGGGCGTTGACCGCGCTGCGGAACCTGCGCGAGCGGATGGCCGGGTGGGAGCCCGAGCTGATCGGGGCCGCGCGGGCGGCGGGGACGAGCTGGGCGGACCTGGCGCCCGCGCTGGGCGTGACCAGCAGGCAGGCCGCCGAGCGGCGCTACCTGCGGTTGCAGCCGACCGGGGGCGAGGAGACCACCGGTGAGGAACGGGTCCACGCCCGCCGGGACCAGCGGGCGGGCGACCGGGCGGTGTCGCGGTGGGCGCAGGACAACGCCGGGGTGCTGCGCGCGCTGGCCGCGCACATCCACGGCCTCGACGACCTGGGCGGCACCGCCAGGGAATACGCCGACCGCCTCGGCACGGCCTTGGGGGACAACGACCCGGAGCGGCTGCTGGCCCCGCTCAGCGATGCCCGCACGCACCTCGGGGACCACCCGGAACTGGCCAGCCGGTTGGACTCGATCACCGAGCAGACCGCGCGGCTACGCCGGGAGGCCGCCGCAGCACGGCGTGGTGGCAGCACGCGAGCTCAATCCTGAGGAACGCCCGCGCGGCGCGGCGAATTCGGTGGCGGCGGTCAGCGGGAGGTGTCGTCGACCGGTGCTCCGATGATTTCCAACCGGTCGGTGAGGTCGAGGAGGGCCGCGAGCAGACCCAGGCCCAAGCGCTGCTCGACCGGTGAGTCGTATCCGATCTCCTCGTAGAGGGCGCACAACTGATCGCGGGCGATCTCCCGGGGCGAGGGGCGTTTCCTGAGCACGCCGGGTATTTTGGCACCGCCACCCCGCGCAGACCAGGCTTGCGCGGAATCGGCAGGATCACATGTTCCGGCGGTCCGATGTCAGGTGGCGGAATCCACGACTTCGTGAATACCGCCACCTTCGGCTTTCAGGGGGACTCGGGGCGCTGTTCGCGCAGGCTTTCGTTGAGGCGCTGGGCTTCGTGCAACTGGTCTTCCAGTGCGATGATGCGGCAGGCGGCGTCGAGGCCGGTGCCCTGGTCGACGAGTTCCCGGACGCGGGCCGCCACCCGTAGCTGGTGCCGGGAGAACCGCCGGTGGCCGCCGGTGGACCGCTGCGGTTCGATCAGGCCCGCCTCGCCCAGGCTGCGCAGGAAACCGGGGGACGCCCCGATCATCTCCGCCGCCCGGCCCATGGTGTAGGCGGGGTAGTGCTCGTCGTCGAATCTGTCGGCCGCGCCGGGGGCGGCCGAGTCTCGCTGGTCTGGGATCATCGAGCCTCCGCACGGGTAAAGGGCCCCGGCGCTGTGCGCCGGGGCCCGTAAGGAATCAGGTTTCACCATTGACAACCGGTCTTGCGACCGGACTGAAGTACCCGTGCCCGTCCAGAGGACGGCATTTCCGGGGATCGCTTGTTGATAACCGAGAACCACCTGCCAATCTGATGGGACTGCGGTACCCGCTCGGCGTGGGACAACCGTCGCGGGCGATCCAATGATGCTACCTTTCCTTTCTTTCACATTACCTGGACATCACTTGCTGGTACTGCCACTGCACTATCACTTGCTGGTACTGCAAACTGCCACTTACACTACTGCAACTGCTCTGGTACTGCTACTTCGGTACTGCATCACTGCGATACTGCGCTATCACTATCGGTACTGCGTCTTGCGGTGTTCAACTGCACTTTCGCACTGCAACTGCTGATATTGCGACTTCCGGTGTTCCCACTTCTGCACTGCTTGTCTCACTTCACGGGCAGTTCCGTCATCTCCCGTGCCGGTCAGACCTTGTCTCTCTGGCTACGAGAAGAACACTACACCGGACCGCCAGCAATGTCTACTCCAGCCAGCATAGATTTTGTGGCACGGCTGGCTGATGCACGCTGACCAGGCACGATGCCCGGCGCAGGTCACCCGTCTGAGTGGCCCGGGCCCAGGAAGCCCAGCAGGACGCGGGCCAGCTGCTCCGGCGCCTCCTCCGCCACGTGGTGCCCGGACTCCACGGCCGCCCCGCGCACGTCCGGCGCCCACGGCCGCCACACCCCCACCACGTCCCCGTACAGGTCGACCATGTCGTCGCGGGTCGACCAGGCGACCAGCACCGGGCAGGCGACGACGCGGCCTGCCGCCCGGTCGGCGTCGTCGGCGGCGCGGTCGACGCCCAGGCCCGCGCGGTAGTCCTCCAGCATCGCCCGGACCGTGGCGGGGTCGTGGACCGCGCGGCGGAAGTCCGCGAAGTTCTCCGCGCCCATGGCCTCCGGGGTGGCCCGGTCGCCGACGCCGTACCAGCGGTCGGGGTCGGCGAGGATCGCCCGCTCCGGGATGTCGGGCTGGGCGAAGAAGAACCAGTGGTACCAGTCGCGGGCGAACTCCGCGTCGCAGCGGGCCAGGGCCTCCCCGATGGGGACGCTGTCGAGGACGGCCAGGGCCGTGACGGCCGCCGGGTGGTCCATGGCGAGCCGGAACGCCACGTACGACCCCCGGTCGTGGCCGACGACCGCGAACCGCTCGTGCCCCAGCGCCGTCATCAGCGCCCGCACGTCGCCCGCCATGGCGCGCTTGCCGTACGGCGCGTGGTCGGCGGTGGTCGGCGGCTTGTCGGACTCGCCGTAGCCGCGCAGGTCGGGGCAGACCACGGTGTACCGCTCGGCGAGCAGCGGGGCCACGCGGTGCCAGGTCGTGTGGGTGCGCGGGTGGCCGTGCAGCAGCACCACGGGCGGCCCGTGGCCGCCGTGGCGCACGCGCAGCACGACCCCGCCGACATCGATGCGCTCCAGCGCGAACCCGTCGAACACGCCGTCGAGTGTGGCCCACCGATCACCTCGGGACCAGGTGGAGCGCGCGCGGCGGTCCAGCGCCCGGGTCCGGGTCGATCGCGGAGCCGGGCGGTCGCCGTCCCGACCCGGTCAGCCGTGCAGGTCGCGGTAGGCCGCCGCCGCGCCCGGGTGCAGGGGGACGGGGGCGGTGGTGATGAGCGAGCGCAGGTCGAGGTACTGCGTGCCCGCCGCCGACGGCGGGATGAGGTCCGGGGCGGCGCGCACCAGGACCCGGGCGACCGCTGCGGCCACGTCGTCGGGCAGGGCCGGGGAGGTGAGCAGGAAGTTGGCGACGCCGATGGTGGCCACGGCGGCGTGGTGGCCGTAGGTGCCCGGCGGCACCACCACCCGCTGGTACACCGGCCCGTGCGCCGACCGCAGCGCTGCCAGCGCGCCGGTCAGGTCGAGCAGCCGGATCGGGCGGGCGGCGGCGAGGGCGACCAGGGCCGGGGTGGGCACGCCACCGGACCACAGCAGGGCGTCCAGCCTGCCCGCGGCGAGGTCGGCGGCGGCCTCGGTCAGCGAGCGGTGGTCGACCACGGCGGTGACGCCGCTCGCGGCGAGCAACCGGTCGCCGAACAGGGCCGCGCCGGAACCGGGGGCGCCCAGGGAGATCCGCCGACCGGCCAGGTCCGCCACCGCCAGGGCCGGGTCCTCCTCGGCCACCACGAGCTGCATGTAGTTCTCGTACACCCGGCCGATCGCGCGCAGCGGCAGGGGCGCGGGGAACGGCGGCCCTCCCCCGGCCGCCGTGGCCGCGCTGTCGGCGAGGACCAGGCCCAGGTCGGCGCGGCGGTCGTGGACGAGCTCGAGGTTGCTCCGGGAGCCGTCGGTCGGCCACACGGACGCGCCGAGGTCGGCGTCGAGCCGGGCGGCCAGCAGCGAGGCGAACTCCACGTAGAAGCCGCCGGGTTCGCCAGCGGCGATCACGAGCGACCGGGCCGGGCCGCGGTGCTCGCCCGCCGCGCGACCGGTGAGCCCGGCCGCGCCCGCGCCGACCGCGCCCAGTCCCAGGGCGGCCAGACCCAGTCGCAGGGCGGAACGCCGGTTCACCCGGTCACCGCCGGGAGGTCGAGCAGCACCACGAGACCGGGGTGTCCCGAGTGGACGCCCAGGTGGCCGCCGCGGGCGGTCACCAGGCGTTCGGCGATGGCCAGGCCCAGGCCGGACCCGGAGCCGGAACCCGAGCGCCAGAAGCGGTCGGTGAGCCTGGGCAGGTCGGCCTCGGCCACCCCGGGACCGTCGTCGGCGACCCGCAGCCGGACCCGGTCGGCGTCCAGCGAGCCCGTCCATCGGACCGCCGCACCCGCGCCCGCGTACTTAATCCCGTTGTCCAGCAGCACGTCGAGCACCTGCGCCAGTTCGGACTCCGCGCAGCGGACCGGGAGCGCCCCGACCGGTTCGGCGGGACCGGCGAGGGTGACCCCCGCGTCGGCCGCCGCGGCGTGCCAGGCCTCCACGCGGTCGGCGAACACCAGGGCGGCGTCGCAGTGCGCGTCGGTGGCCGCCGCGGCGAGGTCGGTGGCGGCGCTGTCCGCCGAGGCCAGTGCGAGCAGGCCGTCGAGCAGGGCCTGGAGCCGGTCCACCTCGGCCACCACCGACGCGTGCGCGCCACCCGGGTCGGTGTCGGTGAGCGCGTCCAGGCGCAACCGCAGCGCGGTCATCGGGTTGCGCAACTGGTGGGAGGTGTCGGCGACCAAGGCGCGCTGCCGGGCGGCGGACTCGGCCAGCGCGTCGGACATCCGGTTGAACCCCTCCGCCAGCCCGCGCAGCTCCGGCGGGCCCGCCACGACGTCGACGTGCGCGCGCTCCCGGCCCGCGGCGACCGCGCGCACCCCGTCGGCGAGCTGCGCCACCGGCCGCAGCACCCAGCGCGCCAGCCGCACCGCCAGCAGCGCGCACGCGGCCGCCGCCGCCAGCGCGGCCCCGAGGACCACCGCCCACCGCGCGGTGATGTCCGCGACCGCCGGACCCACCGCCGAACGCAGCACCACCGCGCCGGACACCCGGTTGCCGGTGCCGACGGCCTGGCCGAACAGCAGGTCGCCGCCGGACCACGGGCGCAGGTCGTCCGGCGCGGGCCGGGGCTGGTTGCGCAGCGCGGCGTCCACCGCGGCCACCACCCCCGGCTCGGTCGCGCCCATCCCCGCCTCCACGACCACCTGCCTGCGGGCGTCGACGACCACCACGCCGTCACCGAACACCGCGGTGTGCGCGAACACCTCCGCGCGGAGCCGGTCCGCCGCCTCCGCCGCGCGCAGCACGTCCGTCGACCCCTCGACGACGGCCTGCTGGGCGAGGGTGGCGAAGCGGGCCAGGTCCGCGGTCCGGGAGCGGGTGAACTCGCCGGTCCGGTTCGCCGCGGTGCTGTCCAGCAGCGGCACCGCGAACCCGGCCACCGCGAGCACCGAGAACGCCAGCAGCACCAGCAGCAGTCGCCGCCGCATCAGCCGTCAGCCACGTCGGGCACACCAGGCTCCCCTGTCCGGACCGGTTCGGGCACCAGCATGGCAGGCCCGGCTCAGCCGAAGCGCTCCACCAGGTCCGACACCAGCAGCGCCAGGAACAGCGCCGACGACGCGCCGAGCATCAGGTTCGACAACCAGCCGGAGCGGCCGTCGCGGTCGATCCGCTTGGAGTTGAGCAGCAGCATCAGGGTGATGGCCAGGAACGGCATGAACACCGACCCGAGCAGGCCGTAGACGAGGGTCAACCCGAACGGCTTGTTCAAGAACAGCAGCGCCATCGGCGGGAACGTCAGCCACAGCAGGTAGCCGCGGAAGGGCAGCGACCGCTCGACCGCCGACGCCCGGTACCCGGCGGCCCGCTCCGGCTCCACCTCCACGACGGCCTCCTCACCGGCGACCACGGCGGTGGCGCCGACGTCGGCCTTGCGCCCGTGCGGCAGCCGGATCGTGCGCGTCAGGTCGGCGAACAGCAGGCTCACGCCGTTCCACACCCCCAGCAGCGACGACGAGGTCACCGCCAGGAACCCGATGAGGAACAGCAGCCGCGCCCAGTCGCCGTAGCGCTCCCCCAGCGCCGTGCCCAGCACCAGCAGCCCGCTGTCGGACTGCGTCAGGTTCTGCCCGAACAGGACGGTCGAACCGACGATCAGCATGGCCACCACGAAGATGCCGGTCATGACGTAGCCGACCGCGTTGTCCAACCGCATCATCGACAGCCAGCCGGTGCCGCGCCAGCCCTTGGCGAACATCCAGTACCCGTAGGCGGCCATGGTGATGGTGCCGCCGACCCCGCCGATGAGCCCCAGCACGTACACCGTCGAGCCCTCTGGCAGCCGCGGCACCAGCCCGTTCGCCAGGTTCCCCAGGTCCGGGGCGACCAGCACCGCGATGGACACCACGGACACGAACTTGAACAGCACCAGCACGGTCATGAACTTCTCGAACACGTGGTAGCGCTGCAACCACACCAGCACCAGCCCCACCACGCCCGCGATCATCGCCCAACCGCGCACCGGCAGACCGCCGAACAGCGCGTTCAGCGGCAACCCGACCGCGGACATGGCGGTGGCGCCGTAGACGAACCCCCAGATCACGATGTAGGCGGCGAAGAACCCGGTGGCCCAGCGGCCCAACCTGCGCCAGCCGTCGAGCAGGGTGGACCCGGAGGCGAGGTGCCAGCGGCCCACGCCCTCGCCGAGGGCCAGCTTGAGCCCGGTGCCCAGGACAGCGGCCCACAGCAGCAGCGTGCCGTACTCGGCACCGGCAACCATGGTGGCGATGAGGTCCCCGGCGCCGACGCCGGTGGCCGCGGCGAGCAGCCCCGGGCCGAGGCCGCGGAACCGGGCCCGCCCGGTCGGTGGGGTGGGTGGGGCTGGGTGCGGGGACGTGTCCATGGCTCCTGCTCCTCGTTGCGCCGGAGTTGCCGTGCCGACGACCGTAGGTGGGGGCGCGGGGGCGCCAGGCCGATCTTCACAGTTTCTTAGGACTCTCGCTGCGGCTGTTCCCGGGTGGCCTGTGTCTGTGCTTCGAGCCCGGGACTTTGTCGTGGGCGCCCGGCTGGGTGGATGTGCTTGGCCGGGGCCCCTACGGCGATCATGCGCCCAGTGTGACCGAGTGGGGCTGAAGAGATGCCCCACAGCCCAAGCAGGCTTGCACATGATCGCCACCCCCGGCCAAACACATCCACCCACCCGGGCATTTGCGTAGCCGGACCGCCGGTTTTCGAGGTGGCTGGCGGCTGCGCCGGTGGGGTCGGGGTGGCCGGTTACCGGGCCTGCGGCTGGTGGCCGGGCCAGCGGCGTGGTGGGTGGTCAGCGGCTGTGCCTGTGGGGTTCGAGATGGCCGACAGGCGGCCTGCGGCTGGTGGGGTGGCCGACCGCTGCGCCGGTGGGGTTCGTGGTTGCCGGGTCTGCGGCTGGTGGCCGGGCCGGCGGAGTGGTGGGTGGTCGGCCGCTGCGCCTGTGGGATTCGGGGTGGCCGACAGGTGGGTCTGCGGCTGGTGGGGTGGCGGTCGTGGAGTTGCGGTGGGTCGGGGCTGCGGTGGGTCAGCGGCCGAGCCGGTAGCCGAAGCCCCGGACGGTGGACAGCAGCCCGGGCCGGGCGAGCTTGGTGCGCAGGGAGGCCAGGTGGACGTCCAGTGCCCGCGACACCGCCACGGTCGCGTCCCCCCACACCTCGTCCAGCACCTGCTGCCTGCTCACCGCCACCCCCGCCTGCCGGGCCAGGGCGGCGAGGATGTCGTACTCCTTGCCGGTCAGCGTCAGCTCGGCACCGGCGACGGTGACCCTCCGGGCCGCCAGGTCGACCCGCAGGTCCTCCACCTCGACCACCTCCGGGGCACCGCCCCGGGCGGCGGCGCGGCGGGTCACCGCGTCGATCCTGGCCAGCAGTTCGGCCAGGCGGACCGGTTTGACCAGGTAGTCGTCCGCGCCCGAGCGCAGGCCGCGCACCACGTCCCGTTCCGCCGAGCGCGCGGTCAGCACCAGGACCGGGACGTCGGAGGCGCGGCGCAGGTCCCGCAGCACCTCCAGGCCGTCACCGTCGGGGAGGGTCAGGTCGAGCAGGACCAGTTCCGCGCCGGGGCGGAGTCCGGGCACCTCCGCCGCCCTGGCCGCGCGCACCACCCCGTGCCCGCGGGCCACCAGGGCGTCGACCACCGCCGCCGCGACACCGTCGTCGTCCTCCACCACCAGGATGCGCATCGAACCTCCGGGGCACAGGATGCCCCAGCCCGGCCGCCGCCGGGGGCGGTTCCCCGCTGCGCGTCAGGCGCGGGCGCGGTCGAGCACCTCGTCCGGGGTGAGCGGGCTGGCGGGGTGGTGGGAGAGGCACAGCGGCGTGGTGACCCGGCGGAACCCGAAGGCCTCCCCGGACACGTAGAACTGCGCCCGCTCCAGCCGGGAGATGTCGGCGACCGGGCTTCCCTTGGCCCTGGCCATGTCGTTCGCGGCGGCGATCTGGGCCGGGCTGTTGAGCCTGCCGAAGAACTGCGTCATGGTGTTGCCGACGACCTGGTTGTGCAGGCCCTTGGGCGCCTGGGTGGCGAACAGCAGCCCGAGGCCGAACTTGCGGGCCTGGGAGGCGAGCACGATCGTGCTGCGGGTGCTGGCGGTGAGCGCGCCGGACGCGGCGAGCACCTGGGCCTCGTCCATCACGAACAACCCGCCCAGCGGCCGGTCGCCCGCCGGGTTGCGCTTGATCCAGGAGAACAGCTCCATCTGCAACTGGTTGACGAAGTTCTGCCGCTGCGCCTCCGACGGCAGGCCGACGAAGCTGATCACCGACACCCTGGCCCGCCTGCCCGGCGCGGGCGCCAGCAGTTCCCCCGGGTCGATGGGCTCGCTCCCACCGGCGAACAGCGGGTCGTTCACCATCGCGGCCTTGAGCGCCTCGGCCAGCCCGGCGGCGATCCTGCGGGCGTCGTTGAGGGCGCTCGCCCCCTCGGGCAGGTCGGCGAGAACGTCGATCAACCCGGGCAGGCTCCGCGACCCGGTGCGAGCGTGGTGCACGACCGCCTCCCGCAGCACCGCCGACCCGATGCTGACCCTGGTTGTGCCGCCGGTCAGCCCGACCTGCGGGGCCAGGGTGGCCACCGCCACCTCCACGGCCGCCCGGAACTCGTCCTCGTCGTCGAGCACCCCGGCGAAGTCGGGCAGCGGCCGGAACGCCAGTGGCCGCCCGGACGCCCGCCCCGGCGTCCAGACCACCACGTCGGTCTCGGCGAGGTAGCGCCGCGCCGCCTCCACGTCCCCCTGGCCCCAGGCGTCGGGCGCCTGCGGCCAGGGATCGCCGAGCCGGGCCAGATCGTTGTTCGGGTCCAGGACGATCGCGGACACGCCCAGCAGGGCGCACTCCTCCACGACCCGCCGGAGCAGGACCGTCTTGCCCGACCCGGACCCGGCGAAGACGGCGGTGTGCTTGCGCAGTGCGGAAAGCGCGACCCGCACCGGCTCACCGGAGTCGATTTCGACGCCCAGGGTGATTTCCCCGTCCCCGGTGACTTCCGCTGTCACAGCGGTCTTCCCGCTCGTCGGCGGCGGGTGGGTGCCATCGGCGCGCTGCCCCGACGGCTTCTCCGGGAGCACCGCCGACAACAGCATCGACTGCCCGGCGGGCCTGCGGTGCACCAGCCACTCGTGCAACTCCTTGCCGCCCTTGGCGAACATCTCCTTGAGCGCCCAGAACGTCCGGACGTCCTCGGCGGGTAGTTCCAGCCGCAAGCCTCCCGCAGCATCGAACTCCTTGATCTCGGCCTGTGTCTTGGTTCCGGGCGACCAGTCATCATTGCGGAGCAGGATGAGGTGCCGGTTCTCCGCACCCTGACGCAATCCCATTGCGGACCGAGCCACCCGAAAACGCTTGAGCACAGCGACGGGGTGCGATGCGGAGATGACCCGGAACGCCCAGTGCTCCTCCAGGTCGGAAGCCTCGTCGATGGTGCGGGTGAGCCAGGCGTGCAGTTCGCCGTTGCGGGCCTCGCACACCCACTCCATGTTGTCGTCGCCCACCTCGGTGATCCACGCCCGCAACGCGGCGGACAGCAGTTCGGGCACGACCGTGTCCTCGTTGTCCTTGGTGACCGACACCGCCGCCTGCTTGGACGACCGCAGCCGCTCGAACCGGACGTCCAGCTCCGCGAACCGGCTCGGCTTCCGGGTGGGCCGCGCGACCTCGGGCGGGCGGGGTGCGTGCTCGTCGAACGTGGTCAGCTCCCACACCTCACCGGCGCGCAGGCAGGCGTCGATGTGGGCGCCGATCCGCTTGAGCAGCTCGCGCGGGGTGACCTCATCCCACTCCCCCTCGAACGCCACCGGGGACACCGGCCAGGTGGGGTGCGGCGGCTGGTGGCCCAGCGCCTTGAAGCCCATGCCCAACCGCTGCTCGACCAGCGCCCGGCCGAGCGCGGCGTCGGTGACCCGGCCCAGCGTCAGCGACTCGCGGAAGCGGTCCGGGACGGTGTCGGCCGCCTGGTTCTTGATCAGCGTCCAGGTGTTGGGCAGGCAGGCGAGCACCGTCATGGTCTTGCGGGTCACCTCGCGCAGCCGCATCAGCCCGTCGGCGATCTGCGCCACCAGCATGGCCCCGTCCCCGCCGCCCGGGTGGCGGGAGTCGGTCCGCGCCACCAGGGTGTCGAGCTGGTCGACGGCGATCACGATGGGGCCGGTGAGCGCCAGCAGGCGGGTGATGTCGCGCACCAGGTCCAGGGCGGACTTGGGTTTGGCGGCGATGCCCCACTTCCGCCGCTCACCCGCCTTCTCCTCCTCGAACCCGCCCAGGTAGTAGTCGCCGATGTTGCTCTTGGTGGGTTCCGTGCAGGCGTAGAGCACCAGTGCCCGCGCGGTGTCGGCGCACTCGACGGCGAGCTGCCGGTCCACCGACCGCAAGCCGTCGACGAACGCGTCCAGGACCCGGGTGGTGACACCGCGACCGTCCACGATCGCGGCGGTGGCGGACAGCGGCACCCCGGCCCGCGCGCACAGCCGCCGCAGGAAGCTGGTGACCTGCGGGTCGCCGGTCTGGTCCGGCCGGTAGAGGCCCCGGCGCAAGGACTCGGCCGTGTTCTCCCAGAACGCGTCCCCGGCGGTCAGGTCGTCGAGGAAGAAGTAGCCGCCCGCGCGGTGGGTCTGCGACCGCACGCGGCCGAGCAGGTGCGTCTTGCCGATCCCCTTCAACCCCTGCAGCACCAGCCCGATCGGGCTCGGCCCGAAGCTGGCCTCGGCGTCGCGGATGCCGACGTCGATCGCCCCCGCCACGTCCGCGTGCAGGCCGTCGACGTGGTACGGGGAGTCGCGCCACACGTGGTCGGGGGTGTCGGCCCAGTCGAAGCGCAGCCCCGCCAGGGCCGCCAGCGGCTCCATCACGACGCCTCGACCAGCAGCAGGTGGTTGTCCAGGCCACCGATGCGGATGGCCGCCTCGTGGTCGGCGGCGGTCAGCGCCTTGCGGTCGGAGTCCGGCGCCAACTGCACCCGCCGCGCGCGGCTGAGCCGCTTGAGCACCGTGTCGACGAACGCGGCGGGCGCCTCGCCGAGCAGCGGCCGGACGTCGGCCAACCCCACCCAGTCCCCCGGGGACCTGGCCAGCTTCCGGTAGGCGGTCCGGATGCGGCTCTCGACCTCCTCCTCGGTCAGCTCGACCTCGGCGGGGAAGACGTCACCCAGGGCCAGGTTCTCCCGACGCAGGTAGCGTTCGAGCCCGCCGAGGAAGATGTAGAGCGACGCCACCATGGTGCTGCGCGGGGCCGGGGGCGGCGGTGTCCCGGCCGCCAGCTCGTCCTCGCACCAGGCCCGGCCGTTGTCGGTCAGCCGGTGGAAGAAGGGGCGCCCCCGCTTCACGCTCTCGACGAGTTGCAAGTCGTTGAGCTGCTTACGCTCCTTGCCGTCGAGCGTGAAGCCGACGGCGGCCTCCAGCTCCGGGTTGGACACCTCCCTGGCCAGGCCCATGAGCGCGAACATCGCCGCCGTCTGCTTGTGCCCCAGTCGATTCGCCATCCGAGATCCTCCCACGCCGTGGTGTTGTGTCGCCTACTCGTGCAGAAACCCGTTGAACCGGTGCCGAACCCCGTCCCGCTCCTGGACCCGGACGTCGAGCACCCGCGCCACCAGGTCGATCGCCGACCGGGTGCCCGGCGGCGCGGGCACCCGCTCGTCCGCCGCGAACGCCGACCGCTGCTTGATCGCCACGGCGAGGTCGGCGGCGACGTCCTGGGCCCGCACGTCGTCCCCCGCGCCCGCCGCCTCGTGCAGGGCCTCGACCAGTTCGTCGACCAGGCCCCACAGCACCGGGCGCAGCCGCGCCCGCCCGGCCTCCCGCAGCACGCCCACGAGGTCGACGTCACCGGGGTCGACCAGCGCGGTCACCCCGTTGAGCTGGTCGGCCAACCCGCGAGCGACCTCCGCCGGGCCGCGCGAGGGACCGAGCCGCAGGTACCGCAGGTTGCCGACGTAACCGGGCAGCCCGTTGGGCTCGGTGTCCGCCGTGATCACCGGGATGACCCTGCGGTCCTGGCCCACGGTCCGGTGCACGAACAGCTCGACCTCCGCCTCCTGCCACCGGCTGACCTTCCGGTCGACCAACAGGCACAGGTGCCGGGCGTCGTCCTCGGTCTTGGTGAGGATGGACCGCTCGCCGGACATCGACAGCTCCGCGCGCACCCCGAACCCGCCCAGTTCGGCGATGAGCTTGTGCGCGACGTCCAACGTGGAGCGCGGGGTGCTCACCCGGACGTCGTGGGAGAACTGGCGCTTCTCCGTGCGGACGGCCGCCACGTAGGCGTCCCGGTTCTCCGCCAGCAGGCTCGTGCGGTCGAAGTCGTGGGCGACCAGGGCGGCCACCGTTTCCAGCGCGTAGCTGATCTGGTCGGCGCTGGGGTTGGCCTCGGACAGGACGGGGAGCTGCTCGCCGAAGGTCCAGTAGGAGACGTAGGGCAGGGTCAGGTGGCGGAACATCACCTCGGGCTTGACCGAGCGGTCGAGCCAGTTGCTGAACAGGCCTTCGCTCTCGCGCAGGCAGGTGCGCCGCCACACCTCGGCCCGGTCGTACTCGTCACGGGTGTCGAACCGGGACAGCACCGGGATGACGGTGAGCTGCGGCCGGTCGTAGGGCAGGGCTCTGCGGGCGACCTTGGCGCGTCTTGCGATGTCCATCGCGCCCCCGACGCTCTGCATGTTGGCGGTGAACAGCACCACGAGGCGGTCCGGGAGGTGGGCGGTGCAGATGCTGCCGATGTCGGAGGCCCCGGTGCGGCTGTCGAGCAGCACGTAGTCGTAGTCGGTGGTCCACTGCGCGCGGCACTTCTCCAGGTAGTCGCCGAACCCCAGTTCGTACAGCTCCGCCCAGTCGATCTCCTGGACCTTGCGCACGAGGTCGGGGTCGTCGCGGCCCGCAGCGATGAAGTCGAGCGTTCCAGCGCCGGTCAGCCGGGTCGCGTGCGCGGTGGGCCGCACCCGGTCGGCGCGGAAGTCCTCGACCAGGTCCACCACCCCGCCCGTCGGGGCGGTGCCCATCATGGGGCGGAAGTAGTCCCGCAGGCCGGGGGCTTCGAGGTCCCAATCGAGGCACAGCACCCGGTGGCCCCAGCGGGCCAGCAGGACGGCGGTGTTGGCCAGCGCGAAGCTGCGGCCGACCCCGCCCTTGTAGGAGTAGAACGTGACCACGGTTCCCGTCATGGCCTCAGAACCTCGGCAGCTTCGAGGTGGGAGGCGGCCCCGGGACCGGGGGTGGCTCCGGGTCAGGCCCGTCGTCGGGCCAGTCGTCGCTCCACTCGGGCGCCTGCCGGATCAGCTCCACCAATTCCTGCGCCGTCTCCCCCACCTCGTTGTTGAACCGGAGGTAGTCCACAGTGTCCTGGAACTGCGGGAGCGACTGGTTCCAGTCGTTGAAGTCCCGCATTCGCCTGGCTTTGGCGTAGTCCGGGAAGTTCTGGGAGTCGCAGAAGATCACCGGATAGATCAGGCTGGGGGGATTTCCCGGCAGGGCCCCGTGCAGGCGTCGTTCCCGGTGCCACATGGAATGCCACTCCCGCAGGCACCACTCATCCCAGAAGTAACGGGGCGAGCACACCGGGAGCAGGATGCGGGTGCGCTTCAGCGCCGCCTGCGATTGCAGCACCCGGTCGGCGCCGGTCGCGATGTTCCCGTCGAAGAAGATGTCCACGTCCCGCTCGAAGTTCTCGTTCAGCATCTCCCGCAGGCGCGGGTAGAAGTGGGTGCGGACCCAGGCGGGCACGTCGTTGCCGTGGCGGCGGTAGCTGATGAACACGTCGTACTGGTACACGCGTGTCATCGCTCCTTCGAACCTGTCGGCGGGCGGGACCGAGAGTAGGCGGACGCGGGGGTTCCGAAGAAGGCGCGGGACACGACAAAAACTGGACACTTTCCCGCCGACTCCGATTACTCGGGTTCGCCGGAAAACCCCTGACCGCCACGGGGAAGACGACGAAAACATGACACGTGGTGGACAGGGGTCGCTTTCGGCGGTTCCATCGCCGAGAATGCGTTTCGGCCGGGGTGCCCCGGCCACGCCACACTCACCAGGGAGCGGCGATGTCCGACCTCGAAACGCCGCCACGGGTGTTCGTCAGCTATTCGCACGACTCGCCGGAGCACAAGGAACAGGTGCGCCTGTTCGCGGATTTCCTGCGCCGGGACATCGGCTTGGACGTGCAGGTCGACCAGTGGGACGACAACCAGCGCCGGGATTGGTCGGCCTGGGCGATCGAGCACCTGAACACCGCCGACTACATCCTGATCATCGCCTCCCCCGACTACAAGCGCCGGGCCGACGGCACCGCGCCGCCGCACGAGGGCCGGGGCGCGCAGTTCGAGGCGACGATCATCCGCGACCAGTTGACGCGGAACCTGCGCGAGGCGACCAAGCGGTTGCTGCCCGTCGTCCTGCCCGGGAGGTCGGTCGACGACATTCCGACGTTCCTCGCCCCCCACTCCGCCACGCACTTCACCGTCGACGAGTTCACCGCCGAGGGCGTCGACTACCTGCTGACCGCGATCACCGGGGTCGGCGACCACCCGATGCCTCCGCGCGGCACGTGGCGGGGTCGGACCCCGAAGTCAGCGGTGCGGGCGAACGCCCCGGCCGGGCCGCCCGCGGGGGCGAGCGCACCGGCCGGGGTGGTGGCCGCGCCGCCGCGGGATCGGGTGAGGTTGGCGGGGGACCTGCCCTGGCTCGTCGCCGGTGCGGAGGTCCGCCACGCGGGCGCGCGGATCAACGGTGTGCACTACGACCACAGCGTGGTCCTGCGGCCCTCCGACGCGGCCGAGGCGTTGGGGTTCGTCGAGGTGGACCTGGCGGGGGCGTACCGGCGGCTGACCACCGTGATCGGGGTGCTCGACGACGCCGCCGAGCACTTCCAGATCGGCCACTTCCGGGTCTACCTCGACGGTCGGCCGCAGCCGGAGCGCCGGGCGTCCTGGGGGATGCCGGGGGCGGTCGAGGTGGACGTCAGCGGGGTGCGGCACCTGCGGTTGGAGATGTACCGCCCGACCACCGCGTCCGCGCCCCTGCTCCCGGGGGTCCTGGCGACCGGTGGGCGGTCGTCCAGGTTGCCGGAGTTGGCCTGGGGCAACCCGACGCTCCTCTAGGCCGTGTCCTCAAAGCCCGGGATTTTGCCGGTGTGCCCGGCTGGGCCTGCGGTTTTCAGGTGGTCGGCTTTGAGGACAGGCCCTAGCGGCTCAGTCGACGGCCATCTCGCCGAGGAGGGACCACTCGGTGCCGGGGGCTTCGACGTTGACGATGCGCGGGGTGGCGGCCAGGTAGGGCGGGAGGGTTTCCTGGGCGGCCTTGAAGTGCGGGGAGTTGACGTGGGCGCCGCCCGCGTCACCGTCGCGGAAGGCCTCGACGAGGACGTACTCGGTGGGGTCGTCGAGGGAGCGGGACCAGTCGAACCAGAGGCAGCCGGGTTCGGCGCGGGTGGCCTCGGTGAACTCGCGGGAGAGTTCGGGCCACCGGTCGGCGTGCTCGGGCTTGACCGCGAACCTGGCGGTGATGAAGATCATCGGACACCCTTCCGTTGCGGGGAACGGTTCCAGCATGGCACCGCGCCGCCTGGGGTGCCGCGCAGGACCGCGGTGTCCTCAGAGGATCGAGCCGTTCCGGGTCGGGGGCAGGGTGACGCGCACGTCCAGGCCGCCGCCGTTCCTCGGTTCGGTGGTGAGGCGGCCACCGTGGGCGGTGACCACGGACGCGACGATGGACAGGCCCAGGCCGACGCCGCGGCGGGCGCCCACCCGGTCGCGCGGGAGGCGGACGAACGGTTCGACGAGGCGGGGGACGTCCTCGGCGGGCACCGGGGGGCCGGTGTTGCTGACGGCCACCGCCGGGTCCTCGCCCACCCGGACCCACACCGCGCCGCCGTCGTTGTACTTGATGGCGTTCTCCACCAGGTTGGTGACGAGCCGCTCCAACAGGACGGGGTCGCCGCGGACGGTGCGGGGGGTGATGTCGGCGACCAGGGTGACGCGGGCTTCGCGGGCCGCCTGCCGGTGGTGGGTGAGGACCTGCTCGGTGATCCGGTCGAGGGGCACGTCCTGCTTGGTCGACAGGCCGCGGTCGCTGCTGGCGAGGGTGAGCAGGCCCTCGATCATGGCTTCGCTGCGGTCGTTCACGGCCAGCAGCCGGGTGCCCAGGTCGCGCAGGTCACCGGGGGCGCCGGGGCGGGCCATGGCGACCTCGACCATGGTGCGCTGGGTGGCCAGGGGGGTGCGCAGTTCGTGCGAGGCGTTGGCGACGAAGCGCCGCTGGCTGTCGAAGGAGGTGGAGAGCCGGTCGAGCATCTCGTCGAAGGTGTCGGCCAGTTCGGTCATCTCGTCGCGGGGGCCGCGCATGCGGATGCGCTCGTCGAGGCGGTCGGCGCTGAGCCGCCGCGCCGTGGCCGCGACCGCGTGCACCGGGCGCAGCATCCGGTTGGCCGCGAACCGGCCCAGGACCAGGGCCAGCACCGCGGTCAGCAGCAGCGTCACCCCGGACTGCACGAGCAGCGTGTTGAGCACCGCCGCCCGGTACCCGGTCTGGTCGACGGCCTCGACCGCGCCCTGGGCGTCCGGGTTCACCTCGGTGACCACGTCGAGGTCCGCCCCGGTCACGAACGAGGGCGTCGCGACGGGCAGGGTGGCGCTCATCAGCAGGTAGTTGGTGGCGAGCAGGAGCGCGCCCGAGAGCAGCAGCAGCCCGGTGAACACCAGGGCCAGCCTGGTCTTCACCGAGAAGCGGCGTCCCCCATCTGGTAGCCGACGCCGGGCACCGTGTGGATCACCGCGGGTGGCCCCAGCTTCCTGCGCAGCGTCATCATCGTCACCCGCACCGCGTTGGTGAACGGATCGATGTGCTCGTCCCATGCCTGCTCCAGCAGTTCCTCGGCGCTGACCACCGCGCCGTCGGCGCGCATCAGCACCTCCAACACGGCGAACTCCTTGCGGGACAGCACGATGAAGCGGTCGTCGCGCAGGACCTGGTGGCGGGAGACGTCCAGCTCCACCCCGTCGCGGCGCAGCACCGGGGGCAGCGCGGGCCGGGCGCGGCGCCCCAGCGCCTGCACCCTGGCCACCAGCTCGGCCAGCGCGAACGGCTTGGTCAGGTAGTCGTCCGCGCCGATCCCCAGGCCGTGCACCCGGTCGACGACGTCGCGGGCGGCGGTCAGCATGATCACCCGGGTGTCGCCGCCGGACTTCACGATGCCCCGGCACACCTCGTCGCCGTGCACGCTGGGCAGGTCCCGGTCGAGCACCACGACCTCGTAGCGGTTCACCGACACGCGCTCCTGCGCGTCGGCCCCGTCGAAGCACACGTCGACCGCCATCGCCTGCTGCCGCAGGCCCTCGGCGATCGCCTCGGCCAGCATTTCCTCGTCCTCGACGACCAGCACCCGCACCGCGCCCAGTGTGCCGACAACCCCATAAGCACGCCATAAGCGTCACCCTTACGGCCCGGAGATCACCCCGTCCGTAGAACTTGACGCCACCGAGGGAAACCGGACGGGAGAACACGATGACGACGAGACTGGGCGCACTGGTGGCCGCGGGAGCGCTGGCGGTGCTGCTGGCGGGGTGCTCGGCCGAGAGCGGGCCGGGGGTCGCCTCGGCGGGCGGTGCGCCGTCCTCGACGGCCGCGCCGCGGGACGCGAACGGCCTGGACGGCGACTTCGCCGAGTGCATGCGCGCCAACGGCGCCGACCTGGAGGACTCCAAGGTCGAAGTGGACGACACCGGCGGCGAGGAGCGGTACGACACCTCCCGGTCGCCGCAGGAGCAGCGCGCGCAGCAGGAGGCGCTGGAGAAGTGCAAGGGCCTGGTGCGCGACGGCGGCGCACCGGAGAAGATGGACGCGGAGGCGCTGGAGAAGGCCCGGGCGTTCGCCAAGTGCGTGCGCGAGCAGGGCGTCGACTACCCGGACCCCTCACCGGACGCCGGGGACTACGGCGGCAACGTGACCCAGCTTCCCGAGGGCGTCGACGGCAACGACCCGAGGGTCCAGGCGGCCCTGCGCACCTGCGGGACCTCGCCGAACCTGGTGCCGCTGCCCGGCGGCACCAGGTGAGCGGCCCGGCCGCGCCGCGCAGGCGCCGCCGGTGGCCGCTGGCGCTGGCCGCGGTGCTGGCGGTCGCGGGCACGGCGGGGGTCGTGGTGTTCACCGGGGTCGTGGCCCGCCCGGCCACCGCCCGGTCCACCGCCCCGGCGCCCGCGGTCGTCGCGGTCACCCGGTCCGACCTGGTGGACCGGATCAAGGTCGACGGCACGGTGGGCCACGGCGAGGCGGTGCCGCTCACCGGGCGCCGCCCGGGGACGGTCACCGCGCTGCCGCAGCCGGGTGCCGTGGTCGACCGCGGCCAGTCCCTCTACTCCGTCGACGAGGTGGGGGTCCCGGTGCTGTTCGGCACGACGCCGATGTACCGGGAGCTCGCCGAGGGCGCCAAACCGGGAGCTGACGTGAAGATGGTGCAGGAGAACCTGCTCGCCCTGGGCTACCGCGAGACCGGGAGCCCGGACGGGGTGTTCGGGGCGGGCACGACCCGCGCGCTCAAGCGGTGGCAGAGGGCACGCGGGGTCGAGCAGACCGGCAGGCTGGGCCCGGGTGACGTGGTCGTGGTGGAGGGCCCGGTCCGCGTCGAGGGCGTCACCGCGCGCCTGGGTGCCGCCGCCGAGGGCGACCTGATGACGGTCAGCGGCACGGCGCGGCTGGTCTCCGCCGAACTGGAGGAGGCGCAGCGCCGCTACGCCGCGCCGGGGGCGGTGGTCCGGGTGGTGCCGCCGGACGGGCGGGTGCTCACCGGCCGGGTGCGCGACGTGGGCACGCGCACCGTGGAGGGCAAGCCGAAGCTGGTCGCGGCCGTCGTGCCGGACGACCCGGCGGCGCTGCCCGACGTCGACCGGGTGACCGTCACCCTCGACGGGGAGCGGCGGGCCGGGGTGCTGGCCGTGCCGGTGCGGGCGCTGGTCGCGCTGCGGGAGGGCGGGTACGCCGTGGAGGCGGTCGAGCCGAGGCGGTTCGTGCCGGTCACCCTGGGCCTGTTCGCCGACGGCCTGGTCGAGGTGTCGGGGCCGGGGGTCACCGAGGGCCTGACGGTGGTGACGACGTCGTGAGCGCGGTGCTGGAGCTGGACGGGGTGTCCAAGACCTACCCCGGTGGGGTGACCGCGCTGCGCGGGGCGTCGATGCGCCTGGAGGAGGGGGAGCTGGCCGCGATCGTCGGCCCGTCCGGGTCGGGCAAGTCGACCATGCTGCACCTGATGGGCGCCCTGGACCGGCCCACGACCGGGCGCGTCCTGGTCAACGGCCACGACGTGGGGTCGCTGTCGGACCGTCGGCTGTCGGCGGTGCGGGCGTGGTGGATCGGGTTCGTGTTCCAGCAGTTCCACCTCTCCGACGGGCTCACCGCCCTGGACAACGTCATGGCCGCGCAGGTCTACCGCGGTGTGCCCGCGCGCAGGCGCCGGGGCGAGGCCGAGGCGGCGCTGGAGCGGGTGGGGCTGGCGCACCGCGCGGACCACCTGCCCACGGAGCTGTCCGGTGGGGAGAAGCAGCGGGTGGCCATCGCCAGGGCGGTGGTCACCCGGCCGGTACTGGTGCTCGCCGACGAACCGACCGGGAACCTGGACTCGGGCTCGGGCGCGCGGGTGCTGTCGCTGCTGCGCGAGTTGAACGCCGAGGGCGCCACCGTCGTGCTGATCACCCACGACGCGGCGATCGCGGCCTCGGTGCCGCGCAGGCTGGAGATGCTCGACGGCCGCGTCCGCCGGGACGTGACCGCGTGAGCAGGCCGCTGCCGAAGCCGACCAGGTTGCCCCCGGCCGACGTCGCCCGGCTCGGGGTGGTGGGCGTGCGCACCCGGCCGCTGCGCACCGTGCTCGCCGCGCTGGGGATCGCCATCGGCATCGCCGCGCTGGTGGCCGTGGTGGGCATCCCGGCGTCGAACCAGGCCGCGCTCAACGCCGAGATCGCCGCGCTGGGGCCGAACCTGCTCACCGTCGCCCCCGGCGCCGACCTCGCCGCGGGCGCCAGGGCGCGGCTGCCCGCGGAGTCGGTGGCGATGGTCCGGCGGATCGCCCCGGTGCGGGCGGTGAGCGCGACCGGGACGGTGACCGCGTCGGTGCGCCGCAACGACCTGGTGCCCGCCGCGGAGACCGGCGGGGTGCGGGTGGCCGCGGCCCGGCTGGACCTGCTGGAGGTGCTGCGGGCCCAGCTCAGGGTCGGGGTGTTCCTGGACGCGGCGACCGACCGGTACCCGGTGGTGGTGCTGGGTTCGCGGGCGGCGCAGATCCTCGGGGTCGAGCCGCTGCCGGGTCAGCCGCCGCCGCTGGTGTGGATCCAGGACCGGTCCTACGCGGTCGCGGGGGTGCTGGAGCCGACCCCGCTGGCCGAGGAGATCGACTACACCGCGCTGGTGGGCTGGCCCGCCGCGCAGCGCTACCTCGGGTTCGACGGCACCCCGGGCACGGTCTACGTGCGCGCCGACGACGCGGCGGTGGAGGCGGTGAAGGGCGTGCTGGGCCGGACGGTGAACCCGGAGCGGCCCAACGAGGTGATGGTCAGCAGGCCCTCGGACGTGCTCGCCGCGCAGCAGTTGACCGACCGCGCGTTCTCGGCGCTGTTCCTCGGGCTGGGCGCGGTGGCCCTGCTGGTCGGCGGGATCGGGGTGGCCAACACGATGGTGATCTCGGTGCTCGAACGGCGACGGGAGATCGGGCTGCGGCGGGCGCTCGGGGCGAGCGCGCGGCAGGTGTGCGGGCAGTTCCTCGCCGAGTCGGTGGTGCTGGCGGGCATCGGCGGCGGGCTGGGCCTGCTGCTGGGCAGCGCGGTGACCGCCGGGTACGCCGCGTCGCAGGGCTGGCCCGCGGTGCTGCCCGTGCCGGTGCTGCTCGGCGGGGTGGGCGCGGCGGTGGCGGTCGGGGTGCTCGCCGGGGTGTACCCGGCGATCCGCGCGGCGCGGCTGGCGCCGACGGTGGCGCTCTCGGCGCAGTGACGCGGGTGGCGGAACAGGAGAGGCCCCGGCAGGGCGGGGCCTCTCCTGTTCCGGGGAGGATCAGTTGATCGAGTAGAACCCGCGGCCCACGCGGACCGATCCGGACGGGCAGACCAGGGTGATGTTCCAGCTACCCGGGCCCAGCCAGGTGCTGCCACCGGGCACGATGTAGCGGTAGCCGTCGCTGCAGTCGAGGTAGGCCTTGATCGCGCCGGAGTGCACCGTGCACGGGCTGTAGACCACCCCGTTGGAGTACAGCGTGGTGCTGCACGTCCAGCTCGCCTGGATCGTGGCGGGTGCGGCCGGGGCGGCCTGGGCCGCGGGTGCGGCACCCAGCACGCTCGCGGCCAGGGCACCACCCATCAGCACGGTCTTGAGTGCCTTCTTCATCGTCGATTCCCTTCACCAACGCGGTTGCAACCGGACAGCGAGAAGAATGACCACCGGGTTCTGCCCGGACTCAGCAATGGAAAGAAGCGCTTCCATGCGGTAACTGACAAAGAAGGGACACACCCACCGCCCACCACCGGCCGGTGGGCGCGAAGTGGAAGAACCTGCTTCCACCCCCGAAACATTCTCCAACTGCTCTGTTCGGGAATCGCTTATGGTCCGCTTATACCGGCGCCGGCAGACTTCACCGCTGTCGGGAATGCGGTAGGCGGCCAGAGGGGGAACCGACTCGTGGGGCACGGCTGGCAGAGGGCGGAACACGGCGGGCGAAGACACCGGCGCGGGTGGGAGCGGTGTCGCGGATGAACGTCGACAGCGGCGCCAGACCCCGCCGGGCACCGGCCCGGCACACCCCGACCGACCCACCGGACGCGTCGTTCCTCACCGTCGACCAGTTCGCCGCCCGGATCGGCTGCACGACCAGGACGGTGCGCTCCTACCACTCCAGGGGCCTGCTCCAGCCGCCCGTCCGGGTCGGCCGCACCCCGTACTACCTGCGGCGGCACCTGGCCCGCATCCGCCGGGTGCTGGGGTTGCAGAGCCGCGGCCTGCCGCTGGAGGCGATCCGCGCCCTGCTCGACCCGGACCTGGTGCTCGACGAGTCGTTCCTGGTGACCAAGGCGGTCGACGGCGCCGTGCGCGGTAAGCCCCGCCTGCTGGCGGTCCTGGTCGACGCGGGCGTGCTCACCCTGCACCCGGACGGCACGCTGCACGTGCACGGCGTCCGGGCCATCCTCGCCGCCCGCACCGCCGTGGCCCCCGCCGCGCCGCTCACCCCGGCGCTGCGCCTGCTGACCGAGTGCGTGCGCCGGGTCCGCCCGCACGCCGGGCCCGCCGCGGACGAACTGCGCGACCTGCTGGGTGCGCGGCCCACGCACGAGGAACTGGTCGAACTCCTCGTCGAGTCGTTCCGGTTGAGCCTGCTGCACCCGGGAATCGCCGACGCGGACCCGCGGACGAGCTGATCCGCTTTCCCGAAGACCACCCCGCCGTGAACAGCGGTTGAAACCGCAGCCGCCGATCGACGCGAATTCCCAGGGTCTTTCGACCCCGAAGGCAAATCCGGACGGCACCACACGGACAATTCCACCGAGCGGTCACCGAATCACCGCCGGATCGCGGTGGAGAGCACCGGGAAAACGAGCCGGCCCAAGGGCGCGGGGTTCGCCGGAGCACAAGGCGGCAGGAGGCGGACTGGGCGTCCGATCGAGGCGTTCAGCCAGAGGCGGCGATTCCCCGAGCCCCCTGCACCAGGATGGATTCACGTGTTGCCGAAGTCGCTGCCGGTGATCGGTGAACCCCCGAACCACAGCACCGCGTCAGCTCCCGGCTCCAGCCAGGTCGGGTACGCTCGCGGCATGGTCTCGGTGGGGATGCGCCTGCGGTTGCTGCTCGCGCTGTTCCTGCCTGCGCTCTTCGTGGTACTGCCGACGACCGGGGGTTCCGGGGCGGTGGCTTCCGCCGTGGGCCTCGGGGTGATGGCCGCCGCGGTGGTGTGCGCCGTGGTCGTGGTGGGGATCGTGGTGCCGGTGGCGCCCGCCGGGGTGCGGGCGATCAGCCTGCGCGAACGGGCACGACTGGTCTCCGCGGTGCGGTTGCGGGACCCGGATGCGCGGGGGCGGACTCGGCCCAGGGCTCCGTCACGGGGTGGCGCGGCCGCCTGAGCAGTGCGTCGAAGTCGGGCGTGGGCGGTCGGTGTCCGCTTCCCGACTCTTCCGACGGAGTGAATCCCCGATGTTCGACGTCTTCCTCTACCCCGTTTCCGGCGTGCTCTGGTTCTGGCACCGGCTCTTCGGCGCCCTCTTCGGCCCCGGCAGCGGGGCCGCCTGGGTGCTGGCGATCGTGTTCCTGGTCTTCACCGTGCGGGTGCTGCTGATCCGGCCCGCGCTCGGTCAACTGCGCGCCGCGCGCCGCGCCCGGGAGTTGGCGCCCGCCCTGGCCCGCATCCGGGAGAAGCACCGCGGCGACCGGGTGCGGATGGGGCAGGAGGTGCAGAAGCTCCACGCCGACAACGGGACCAGCCCGTTCGGCACGATCCTGCCCGCGCTGCTGCAGATCCCGGTGTTCCTGAGCCTGTACTGGGTGCTGCGCGACTTCACCCCGACCGCGCAGTCGAACCACGTGTTCGACCGGGCCGGGGTGGAGTCGTTCCTGCGGGCCGACCTGTTCGGCGCGCGGTTGGGCAACTGGGTGAGCCAGTCCGCCGGCGACCTGGCCGCGTTCGCCACCGACCGGGCGCACATGCTCGCGGTGGGGCTGCCGCTGATGCTGCTGGCGGGGGCGGCGACGTTCCTGTCGCTGCGGGCGGGGCAGAAGAAGCAGCCCGCGGACAACCCTCAGTTCGCCACCATCGGCAAGGTGATGGCGTTCCTCGCGCCCGCGGGGATGCTGGTGTCCGGGTTGCTGTTCCCGGTGCCGATCGGCGTGCTGCTGTACTTCCTCGCCAACAACGTGTGGACGTTCGGACAGCAGCACGTCCTGTTGACCAGAGTGGACAGTCAGTCGACCGGCGGTGGGGCACCCGCGGTGGTCAAGCCGCGGATGACCACGCCGCGCCCGGGGCAGAAGCCGCGGCGCGGTCGGTAGTGGACAGACCGCTTGCCCCGCGACGGTTTCGTTGCGGGGCAAGCAGTCCACGGGTCACCCGGTCTTGCGGCGCAGCGTGTGCTTGCGCGGGACCGGGATGTTGGCGCCGCCGCGGATGGTCTGCGCGCGGTGCGACTCGTGCGGGTGCGGGCCGGTGCCCTTCTGGGCCAGGGCCTGCGAGAAGCGGTTCTTGATGTCGTCCATCGACGGGGTGCGGGACTTCTTGGCAGCCAAGGTGGCCTCCTGGAAAGGGGTGGTGCGAAGTCGCTCGGAGGGGTCGCCGACCGCGGTCGCGGCGGTGCCGGACCGTGGGCGTGGCGGCTACCCGGTCCGACGAGCGGGTGCGGACCGGTCAGTGGGCATGCGTGATCGCCTGCCGTGCGGCAGGGTGACCTGCCTGGGCGGGGTGTCGACGGGAGTCCCCGGAACCCACTCGGCCGGGCTGGTTCAGCCTGCGGCGGGTGGTCCGTCAGTGGGGATCAGGTCCCGGAATCTCAAAGGCGCATGGGGAGATAGTGCCAGTCGTGCGGCGGTGGGGTCAAGGGGAAAGATTTGCCGAGTCCTCTGTGGAGTCGGGAGAACCCGCTCAGGGCTGCGGGTAGAGGTCCCGGTGGGCGAGCAGTTCACCCCAGTCGGTGGTGATCGACGTGGCGGCGAGGATGGCGTGGGCGATGGCGCGGGCGAACACACCGGGAGCGGCGGAGAGCGCGGTCGCGGCGGTGCCGGAGGTCCCGGTGGCGGCGGCGAAGATCGTGTCGCCGTCGGCCAGGCCGTGCGAGGGGCGGATGGCCAGGGACAAGCCGTTGTGCCCGGCGTCGGCGAGGCGGTGGGCCTGGCCGGGGGTGAGCGGGGCGGTGGTGGCCACGACGCCGATGACGGTGTTGAGCGGCGCGCGGAACCGCCGGGCCTCGAACGTGGCCCGCAGCCGCTCCCGGCCCGCGGCGATCACCTCGGGGGCGACGGGGACGAGCGGGAACTCGCCGGGCAGGCCGAACGCGACGCCGAGCGGGAGGCCGGTGGCCGGGTCGACCGCGGGGTGGTGGGAGTTCATGCCGACCACGGCGGCGACGGTGGTGCCGTCGGGGAAGGTGGCGCTGGCGGTGCCCAGGCCGCCCTTCATCTGCGCGGTCAGCGCCCCGGTCCCGGCGCCGACGTTGCCCTGCGCGACCGGCCCGGCCGCCGCGGCCGACGCCGCCTCGTGGCCGACCTCGGGGCGCGGGTGGGCGGTGAAGTCGCCGCCGCGGCCCAGGTCGAACAGGGCGGCGGTGGGGACGACCGGGTCGGCCCAGGGCCGGTGCTCGCTGACCCAGTCGAGGACGCCGTGGGCGGTGCCCAGGCCGTAGGAGCTGCCGCCGGTGAGCACCAGGGCGGCGACGGCGCGGCGGTCCTCGCGCGGGTCGAGGGCGAGGGTGTCGCGGGTGCTGGGGCCGCCGCCGCGCACGTCGACGGCGGTGACCGTGCCCTCGGGCAGCAGGACAGCGGTGGTGCCGGTGAGGGCGCCGCCGCCGATGCGGGTGGCGTGGCCGAGGAGGACCCCGGGGACGTCGGTGAGGGCGTTGTGCGGTCCGGGTCGCACGGGATCAGACCTCCGGGAGCCGGGGCACGGCGTCGAGCAGGGCCCGGGTGTACGGGTGCGACGGCGCGCGCAGGACGTCGGCGGTGGCCCCGGATTCCACCGCGACGCCGTCCTTGAGCACCAGCAGCCGGTCGCAGAGCTGTTGGACCACGCCGATGTCGTGCGAGACCAGGACCAGCGCCAGCCCGAGCCGGTCCACCAGGTCCTGCACCAGCGCGGTGACCTGGAGGCGGACGGCCACGTCCAGGGCGGAGAACGGTTCGTCGGCGAGCAGCACCGCGGGTTCCGGGCCGAGCGCGCGGGCGATGGCGATGCGCTGGCGCTGCCCGCCGGAGAACTCGTGCGGGTACCGCCCGGCGGCGTCGGCGTCGAGGCCCACGGCGGCGAGCAGCTCGGCGACGCGGGCCCGGTGGTCCCCGGGCACCCGCAGGCACTCCAGCGGTTCGCGGACGCTGTCGCCGACGCGCATCCTCGGGTCCAGCGAGCCGTACGGGTCCTGCGGCACCATCTGCACCTCGCGGCGGAACCAGCGCAGGTCCCCGGTGGGGTGCACGGCCCGGCCGCGGAAGGTGACCGCGCCGGAGTCCGGCCGGTCCAGGGCCAGCAGCAGCCGCAGCAGCGTCGACTTGCCCGACCCGGACTCGCCCACGACGCCCAGCCGCTCCCCCGGTGCCAGCGCCAGGCTGACGTCGCGCACGGCGTGCCGCTCCCCCGGCGCCCCGAACAGCGACCGCCGCGGCAGGCGGTAGGTGCGGTTGAGCCCCTCGGCGGTGAGCATCAGGTCTCCCGGGTGAACGAGGTGGCGCGGGCGGCGGCGAGCAGCGTGCGGGTGTAGTCGTGGGTCGGGGCGCGCAGGACGTCGGTGAGGGTGCCCTCCTCCAGCACCCGCCCGCCGCCGAGCACCAGCACCCGGCGGGCGACCCTGGCCAGGACGGCGAGGTCGTGGGTGATGAACAGCAGGGCGGTGCCGTGCTCGTCCACGAGCCGGTCGAGCAGGGCGAGGACGTCGGCCTGCACGGTGACGTCGAGGGCGGTGGTGGGTTCGTCGGCGAGCAGCAGGGCCGGGTCGCAGGCCAGCGCGGTGGCGATGCCGACGCGCTGGAGCTGGCCGCCGGAGAGCTGGTGCGGGTAGGCGCGGGCGGCGCGCTCGGGGTCGGGCAGGCCGACGCTGTGGATCAGTTCGACCGCGCGGGCAGCGGCGGCCCGGTTGGACAGGCCGCGGTGGCGGCGCAGCGGCTCGGCCACCTGCCTGCCCACGCGCATCAGCGGGTTCAGCGCGGTGCGCGGCTCCTGGAAGACCATGGCGATCCGCTCGCCGCGCACCCGCGACATCCGCCGGTCGTCGAGGCCGAGCAGTTCGGTGCCGTCGAGCCGGACGCTGCCCCCGACCTCGGCGCCGTCGGGCAGCAGCCCCAGGACCGCCAGCGCGGTGAGCGACTTGCCGGAACCGGACTCGCCGATCAGCCCCAGCCGCTCCCCCGCGCCCAGGTCGAGGTCGATGCCGTCGAGCAGGGTCTTGCCGCCCAGGCGCACGGTCAGGCCGCGCACGGTCAGCAGGCTCATCGGGTCCGCACCAGCCTCGGGTCGGTGGCCTCGCGCAGCGCGTCGCCGAGCAGGTTGAACGCCAGCACGGTCAGCGCCACGGCCAGGCCGGGCCAGATGACCAGCAGCGGCCGGGCGGCGATGTGCGCCTGCTGCTCGTGCAGCATCCCGCCCCAGGACGGCGAGGACGGCGCGCTGCCGTAGCCGAGGTAGGTCAGCGCGGCCTCCACCAGCACCGCCAGCGCCATGACCAGCGATAGCTGCACGATCAGCGTCGGGGCGATGTTGGGCAGCAGGTGGCGGCGGATGATCCGCCCGGTCCCGGCGCCGCCGACCCTGGCGGCGAGCACGTAGTCGGTGCCCCGCACGGCGGTGATCTCCGCGCGGGCGACCCTGGCGACCGCCACACCGAACCCGATGCCGATGGCGACGACGACCGTGCCCAGCGAGCTGCCGTAGACCGCGGCGAGCACCATGGCCAGCAGCAGCGTCGGGAACGCCACCAGGATGTCGATCAGCGCCACGGCCGAGAACCCGACCCAGCGCGGCCCCAGGGCGGCGACCAGCCCCAGCACCAGCCCCACGACGGCGGCCACCAGCGCCGAGCAGACCGCCACGACCAGCGTCTCCCGCGCGCCGACCAGCAACTGGCTGAACTGGTCGTGCCCGATCCGGTCGGTGCCCAGCACGTGCCCGTCGGTGAACGGCAGCAGCCACGCGCTGCCCGGGTCGGTCTGCTGCGGGTCGAACGGCGTCCAGAACAGCGACAGCACCCCGCCGACCGCGAGCAGCCCCAACCAGACCAGCCCGAACGCCCCGGTCGGGCGGCGCGCGACCAGCCGCAGGACCCGCAGGGCGGTCACCGGACCTCCCGCAGCCGCGGGTCGATCAGCCGGTGCGCGACGTCCACCAGCAGGCTGATCACCAGTACGGCGGCCACCACCAGGAACACCTCCCCCTGCACCTTCACCAGGTCGCGGTTGCCCACGTCGACCACCAGCATGCTGCCCACCCCCGGCAGCGTGAACACCCGCTCCACCACGACCGCGCCCACGATCAGCGTCGCCAGTTGCACGCCCAGCACCGACACCACCGGCAGCGCGGCGTTGCGGAACCCGTGCGCGCGCAGCGCCTGCCCCTTGGTCAACCCCTTGGCCCTGGCGGCGCGCAGGAAGTCCGAGTGCAGCACGCCG
Source organism: Actinokineospora sp. PR83 (assembly GCF_021056305.1). Lineage (NCBI taxonomy): Bacteria > Bacillati > Actinomycetota > Actinomycetes > Pseudonocardiales > Pseudonocardiaceae > Actinokineospora > Actinokineospora sp. PR83. The sequence continues at coordinate 69,490 of NZ_JAJCXD010000002.1, read as the reverse complement.
AGCACCGCCGAGCGCACGAACCGCAGCAGCACCGCCCCCTCCGTCAGCCCCAGCGCCACCCACGGCAGCACCAGGCTCCGCGCGGCCGACCCCGGGTCGGCCCAGCCGTCGACCGGGAAGCCCTGCGCGGGCAGCGCGCCGAGCTGCACCGAGAACACCAGCACCAGGACCAGGCCCAGCCACAGCGTCGGCACCGCGATCCCGACCTGCGACACCGCGCTGATCCCGGTGCCAACGAACGTCCGGTTGCGCACCGCGGCGAGCACCCCGAACGGCAGCGCGACCAGCACCGCCAGCAGGGCGCCGCCGAGCACGAGCGGCGCGGTCACCGACAGCTTGCGCCCCAGCTCCGCGCTCACCGAGGCGCCGTTGAGCTGCGAGGTGCCGAAGTCGCCGCGCAGCACCCCCGCCAGCCACGAGCCGTACTGGGCGGGCAGCGACCGGTCCAGGCCCAGTTCGGCGCGGATGGCCGCCAGCCGCTGCGGGGTCGCGTCGGTGCCCGCGATGGTGGCCGCCACGTCGCCGGGCAGCAGCCGCAGCAGGGCGAACACCAGCACGCTCGCCACCAGCAGCGAGACGGCGAACAGCGCGACCCGGCGCAGCAGCCAGAAGGTCACTTGCCGACCGCGATGCCGCTGAGCGGGAACCGGTTGGTGGTCTCCGCCGACGGCACGCCGTAGACGCCGGTGCGCACGACGGTGTGCGTCTGGTTGACGAACAACCAGTCGGTGGCGGCGTCGTCGGAGGCCTGCTTGGCCACCTTGCGCAGCAGCTCGTCGCGCTCGCCGTCGGAGGCGGCGGCGCGGGCGGCGGCGTAGTCGGCCTGGACCTGCTTGTTGTCGTAGCCGAAGTAGTAGTCGGGCTTGGCGTAGTTGCCGATGTCGCGGGCCTCGGCGTGGTCGACGATGCTCAGCTCGTAGTCGTGGTTGGTGAACACCCGCGTCAGCCAGGTGGGGAACTCGACCTGGCGGACGGTGAGGGTGACGCCGACCTGCTTGAGGTTCGACACCAGCACGTCGGCGATGGCGCGCGGGTAGACGTTGGGGATGTCCAGGGTCACCGCCAGGCCGCCCGCGTGGCCCGCCTTGGCCAGCAGGGCCTTGGCTCCCTCGGGGTTGTGCGCGTCGGTTCCGGTGAGGTCGGTGTACCACGGGTCCTGCGGCGGAACCGGGCCGCCGATGGGGATGCCCGCGCCGTAGGCGGCGATGACGTCCTTCTTGTTGATCGCCTGGCGGAACGCGTGCCGGACGTCGGGGTTGTCGAACGGTGCCCGCTTGTTGTTCAGCGCCAGGGTGAACTTGTCGGTCGTCGTTCCCTTGAGGACGGCGAAGCCGGGGTTGGCGGTGAACGGTTGCAGCAGCGTCGCGTCGGCCGCGGTCTGCACGTCGGTCTGCCCGGTGGTCTGCGCGTTGTTCGCCGCACTGGGCTCGGGGATGTAGTGCAGCACCACCTTGGCGTTCTTCGGCTTCGCACCCCAGTAGGAGTCGTTGCGGGCCAGGGTGATGTCGGCACCGCGGTTCCAGTTCGCGATGGTGTACGGGCCGGAACCGTTGTCCTTCGCGTCGAGGGTGGCGAAGTCGGTGTCCTTCTTGTACACGATCCCGCCGCGCTGGGTGAGGTTCCACAGCAGGAAGGTGTCGCGCTGCTTGAGGTCGATCTTGACCGTGGTCGGGTCCGGCGCGGACACCGCGGCGACGGAGGCGAACTCGGCCGCGCGCAGCGCCTTGGAGCCGGGGGCGATCTGCTGCTGCAGCGACCAGACCACGTCGGCGGAGGTCAGCGCGGAGCCGTCGTGGAACTTGGCGTCCGGGGTGAGGGTGAACGTGTAGGACAGGCCGTCGGGTGAGACCTCGTGGGAGGTGGCCAGCCGGGGGACGATCTTGTCGCCGTCCGCGGTGTCGGCGCTGACCAGCCCCTCGTAGACGTTGTCGAGCAGGAGCTGGTCGACCGCGACACCGGAGGTGGAGAACGGGTTGAGGCTGACCGGTTCGAGGATCAGCCGCACGTCGACGGTGGCACCGAGGTCGAGCCGGTCGTCGGGCGGGGTGGCGGCCTGGGTGGCGGTCGTGGCCGGGCCGCCGGGGTCACCACCGGTGCCGCAGGCGACCGTGGTCGCGGCGAGCGCGACGACGGCGGCGGGGATCCAGAGCAGGGGGCGCATGGTGGTACTCCTCGTCACCGGGACAGGGCTTGGTTCAGGTCGGCCAGCAGGTCCTGGGTGCCCTCGATGCCGACGGACAACCGAACCAGCCCGGGGGTGACCCCGGCGGCGCGCTGCTGTTCCTCGTCGAGCTGGGCGTGCGTGGTGGACGCCGGGTGGATCACCAGGCTGCGCAGGTCGCCGATGTTGGCCAGGTGGCTGAACAGGGTCAGCCGGTCGACGAACCGGCGGCCCGCGTCGAAGTCGGGCAGCTCGAAGGCCAGCACCCCGCCCACGCCCAGCGGCAGGTACCGCTGCGCCGCGGCGTGCCACGGGCTGTCGGGCAGGCCCGCGTAGTGCACCGCCCGCACCTCGGGCCGCTCGTGCAGCCACCGGGCCACGGCGGTCGCGTTGGCCACGTGCCGCTCCAACCGCAGCGACAGCGTCTCGATGCCGTTGAGCAGCAGGAACGAGTTCAGCGGCGACACCGCCGGGCCCAGGTCGCGGACGAGGCGGGTGCGCAGCCGCAGGCAGTAGGCCAGCTCGCCGAAGTCGCCGAAGGCCAGGCCGTGGTAGGTCGGGTCGGGCCGGGAGAACTGCGGCCAGCGCTCGGGGTCGGCGGCGAACGGGAACCGGCCGCTGTCGACGACCGCGCCGCCGATGACCGTGCCGTGCCCGGCGAGGAACTTGGTGGTCGAGTGCACCACCACGTCGGCGCCGTGCTCGATCGGCCTGCACAGGTACGGCGTGGGCACGGTGTTGTCGACGACCAGCGGCACCCCGACCGCGTGCGCGGTGTCGGCGACGGCAGCGATGTCGAGGACGTTGCCGCGCGGGTTGCCCACGGTCTCGGCGTAGTAGGCGCGGGTGTTCGGGCGGGTCGCGGCCCGCCAGGCGGCCGGGTCGTCCTGGTCGTCGACGAAGGTGGTGGTGATCCCCAGGTCGTCGAGGGTGTGCGCGAGCAGGGTGTGCGTGCCGCCGTAGAGGGAGGAGGCGGCCACGACGTGCTCGCCAGCCCGCGCCAGGTTCAGCACCGCCAGGGCGGTCGCCGATTGCCCGCTGGCCACCGCGACCGCCGCCGCCCCGCCCTCCAGGTCGGCCAGGCGCGCCTCGGCCACGGCGGTCGTCGGGTTGGACAGCCGCGAGTAGGCGTGCGTCTCCAGGTCTTGCAGGGCGAACGCGGCGGCGGCGTGCTCGGCGTCGCGGAAGACGAAGGACGTGGACAGGTGCACCGGGGTCGCCCGCGCGCCCGTCGCGGGGTCGGGCTGGGCGCCCGCGTGGACCTGGCGGGTCTCGAACCGGTGGGTCACGCGCGGGCCGCCAGCACGTCGGACCACCAGCGCTGAGCCACCTTCGGGTGCGACCGCAGCCACCCCACCAGGGCGTTCTCCCCGAACGCGGCGTGCAGCGGGTTGTCGGCGTCCTCGCTGACCCCGCGGGCCTCCGCGGCGAGGTCGGCGGGCAGTTCGAGGGGCTCCACCACGGCGTCGAGGCGCGGGCCGAGGAAGAACGGCACGGAGAAGCGCTCGACACCGGCGGGCGGGCTGAGCACGCGGTGCCGGGTGGCGGTCAGGTAGCCGCCGGTGGCGATCTCCAGCATCTCGCCGATGTTGAACACGAAGCTGCCCGGCACGGGGGTGGCGTCGATCCAGGACCCGTCGGGGCCCTGCACCTGCAACCCGCCCACGTCGTCCTGCTGCAACAGGGCCAGGTAGCCGTAGTCCTTGTGCGCGCCCACGCCCTGCTCGGCGTCGCCGGCCGGGCGGCCGGGGTAGCGGACGACCTTGACGTGGGTCGAGGCCTCCTCGTCGAACCACCGGTCGAAGTAGCCCTCGTCGGCGCCCAGCGCGGCGGCCAGCGCCCGCAGCACCTCCCGGCTCACCCGCAGCGCCTCGTCCTGCCAGGCCAGGACGGTCCGCTTGAACTCGGGCAGGTCCTCCGGCCACTGGTTGGGCCCGACCAGCCGCTGCCAGTCGTGCTCCGGCGCGGCGACGGGGGTCCGCTCGGGGCCGATGTCGACCTGCTCGCGCCAGTCGCGGGTGCCGCCGGTGAACTCGTACCCGGTGCGGGTGTACCCCCGGAACTGTGGCGAGTGGATGTTCTCGATGGCCAGCCGCCGCTCCTGCGGCAGCGCGAAGAACTCCCGCGCCACCCGGAAGATCCCGTCCGTCACCGCCCCGGGCACCCCGTGCCCGACGACGTAGAAGAACCCGACCTCGTGCGCGGCCCACCGCAACTCCTCAAGGAACCCCTCCCGACCGGCACCCCGGAACCGCGAGATGTCGATCAGCGGAAGGGCCTCCACCCGCTCCACGCTGCTCATGCCCAGACCCTAGGACCCCCGTCCAGACCACCCGCACCGACTCCCACGATCCGGACGCGGAGACCATCCGGTCCAGCGGATATCCGGGGGCGGGGCTCGGTGCCCGCCGTCCACCGCTGGGGTTCGGTGCTGCTCAGGTTTCCCGCGGCGGCAGGAGGGTGAAGTCGGCTCGACCGGTGGAGTTGCCGTTGACGTGGAGTTCCAGGCCGTGTTCGCCCGGGTGGTAGCGGCGGGTGGTGATGGGGCGGAAGGAGTGGTCGCGGGTGATGTCCAGGCGTTCGCCGGGGGCGAGGGTGCGGGTGGTGAGCTTGAACGTCTTGCCGGTCTGGCCGCCGTTCGCCTTGCGGTGGTGGACCGTGTAGTCCACGGCGATGCGGACCGGGGTGGGTTCGGTGTTGACGATGGAGGCGCGGAAGGTGATCGTGCCGCCGAAGGGCACCGAGGACGCGGACAGCTCCGGTCCGGTGGTGTCGACGTCGACCGGGGCGAACCCCAGGAGCCGCAACGCTTCCGGGTGGCCTCGCTTGACCAGCGTGCGCAGCGCGTGGCGGACGAGGGCTGGGGTGTTGCCGTCCGGTTCCGCCAGCCACCCGGCTGCGGTGTCGACGACGAGGTCCGGGTGGTCCCTGCTGAGGTCGTTGAGGTGGTTGGCCACCGAGCGGCGGACGTACTCGCTGTCGTCGCGGTGGAGCGCGTGCAGGATCGGCAGGGTGATCCCGGGGCGGGCCAGCAGGGCGGGGACCCGTCTGGCCCACGGCAGGAACGGTCGGGTGCCCTCCGACGCCAGCCTGCGCACGTGGGGGTCGGGCGAGGTCGTCCAGGTGGTGATGGTGGCCAGGGCGCGGTCGGGGTGGTGGTCGAGCAGGGGGCGCAGGGCGAACTCGGAGGTGAGCCGCGGGGTCAGCTCCGCCAGCAGCGCCAGCGCGTCGTCGAACGCGGTGTCGGTCCGCTCGGCGACGGCCTTGGCCGCCACGGCGGAGGTGACCGGCCAGATCAGCCAGCCCGCGAACGGCTCGTCCCCGTCCCGGGCGGCGCGGATGGTGGCGGCGAAGGTGGCGTAGTCACCGGGCAGGTCCGCCAGCAGCGCGTCGCGCAGCAGGTCGCTGCGCTCGCGCAGGCTCAGCGCGTCGAACCGCCCTGGTGCGGCGCGCAGTGCGGTGAGCCGGGCGGTGGGGGCGGCGGCGCGGATGGCCGTGGTCAGGGCGCGGGCGGTCGGTGTGCCGATGAGTTCGTCGGCGAAGGGCATGGGGCCTCCTGGGGGATCGGGAGGAGTGTGCCGCGGGGGACCGACAGAACCGGCGGGCGATCAGCCCGCGAGGCAGTCGATGCCGGGGACCGGGGCGGGTTCGAAGAAGATCAACGCCGTCTGCACCAGTGGCTCCACCAGCTGGGGCAGGGCGCGGACGCCGTCGGTGTAGAGGGTTCGGCGGATGCGTTCGACGGCGCCGCCGACGTACAGCTCGAACACGTCGGGGGGAAGCCTGCGGATCGCCGGGTCGCGCTGCCGGGCTCTGCGGTGCAGCTCGGCGAACGCCTCGGCGAAGACCAGGTTGGCCGCCATCCCCCGCCGCGCCGCGGCTTCGCCCGCCCGCGGGCCCTCGACGTAGAGCGACCAGGCCACCGCGTGGCGGACCGACAGGGTGCCCAGGAAGGTCTGCCAGGCCACCCGCACCCGGCCCGCCCAGTCGTCGGCGGGCAGCGGCGCGACGGCGGCCCGCAGCCGGGCCCGCACCCGGGCCACCGCCCGGTCGTGCGCGGCGACGAAGCAGGACTCCTTGCCGTCGAAGTGCTGGTAGAAGGTCCGCTTCGACACCGCGGCCAACCCGACCACGTCTCCGACCGTCGCCGCCGCGTAGCCCTTGTCGGCCACCACGACCAGCACCGCGTCGAGCAACCGGTCGAGCTGGGACGGTTCCGCCCACGTCATGCCCGGCACCCCCTCACCCCCCGTCCAGTGGTCGGATCCGCGGGCGTCCCGGTTCCCGGTCGGACCCGCCGGACGGCGAACGGCGCCCGGCCTCGGTCGAGGCGGGCGCCGTTCGGTGAGTCTGGCGGAAGCGCTTACTTCTGGCGCTTGCCGTAGCGCTTCTCGAAGCGCGCGACCCGGCCGCCGGTGTCCATGATGCGCTGCTTGCCGGTGTAGAACGGGTGGCAGTTCGAGCACATGTCGACGTAGAGCGAGCCCGAGGTGTTGGTGCTGCGGGTGGTGAACTTGACGCCGCAGCTGCAGGTGACCTCGATGGGCGCGTACTCCGGGTGGATGCCGCTCTTCATGGTTCTCTCCTCGTCAGGTGGTCGTCGGGTCCCCGTCGCGGGGTGAACCGAAACCGGTGTTCGACCGACCATTGTGCCAGGTCCACCCGACGACCCCGGCGGCGACCGCCGCGAAGCAGCCCAGCAGCGCGCCGACCACCCGCAGCCCGCCGGTGCCGACCAGCGCCCCGCCACCGAGCGCGGCCAGCAGCGGGCCCACCGCGGCCAACGCCACCGTCTCCATGCCGAGCCGGGCCGCGTTGAACATGCCCGACGCCGCGCCCGCCTGCTCGCCGGGGACGGCGCCGAGCGCCAGCCCGTCCAGCAGGCCCGTCGTCAGCCCCACACCGGCGCCGACCAGCACGAACGCACCCATCCACGGTCCCGGGCGCGGGACCGCGGTGACCAGCAGCAGCGCGCCCGCGCCGGTCACCAGCAGCGACCCGACCACGACGGCGGGCACGGGCACGGCCCGCACCAGCAGCGCCCCGAGCGGGGGCAGCACCACCGTGGGCAGGGTGAGCAGCAGCAGCCACAGCCCGGCCTCGCCCGCGGTCATCCCCACCACGGAGATCAGGTACGACGGCAGGTACACCAGCAGCGGCACCAGCACGGCCATGAACGACCCGGCCGCTGCCGACAGCGCGGTGAACCGCCGGTTGCGCAGCAGCCCCAGGTCGAACAGCGGGTCGGGCCGGTGCCGCTCGACCCGGGCGAACACGGCGCCGAGCAGCGGGACCACCACGAGCCACCAGTACGCCGCCTCCGACACCGCGACGATCACCACCAGCAGCGCCGCGGTCGACAGCGCCGCCCCGGCCCAGTCGACGCGGCGGCGGGAGTCGCCGGGGAGGACCGGGAGCAGCGGGGCGCAGACGAGCACGAGGGCCGCCAGCGCCCCCGGCACGGCGAACACCGCCCGCCAGCCCAGGTGGTCGACGAGCAGGCCGCCGATCGTGGGGCCGAAGGCGAGACCGGCGCCAAGGACGGTCCCGAGCAGGCCGAAGGCCCGGGCCCGGGCGGCCCCGGTGAAGGTCTCGGCGAGGATCGAGCCGCCGCCGGTGACGGCCGCCGCGGCGCCGACCCCGCCCGCGAAGCGCAGGGCGTCGAGCACGACGACGTCGGTGGCGAGGGCACTGGCCAGGCCCGCGGCGGCGAAGAGGGCCACTCCCGCCAGGTGGCAGCGGCGCCTGCCGAGGACGTCGGCGAGGGAGCCGGTGAACACCAGGAACGCGGCGAACGCGGCGTTGTAGCCGGTCACCACCCAGCGCGTGGCGCCCGGCCCCGCGGACAGCGAGGTCGCGATGTCGGGCAGCGCGGCGGAGGAACCGGTGATGGTGAGGGGGAAGACGGCGGTCGAGAGCAGGACGACGGCGAGCACGGCCGTCGGACGTGGGCGGAACACGGATTTCCTTCCGGTGGGCGAGCAGGGCGAACCGGCCCGCCGGTTGTCACCGGCGGGCTGAGTCCGCGGAGCTACACCGCGTACTTGGCGGAAGGACGGCGTTCACGTGCCACGCCGGGGACCGTATCAGCGCACGGTTCCCCAGTAGACCCAATTCCCGTCGCTGCGGACGAAGCGGCTGTTCTCGTGCAGGACACCCTGGCCCGCGCCCTCGATGTAGTGCGCGCGGAACTCCACGGTGCCCTCGGCGTGCAACAGGCCGCCGCCGGTGCGCTCGAGGACCTCCAGCCGGACCCACCGCTGGTCGGGGTCGAGCTCGACCCGGCGCGGGCGGGTGTCGGGGTGCCAACTGCGCAGCAGGTAGTCGGCGTCGCCCTCGGCGAAGGCGGTGAAGCGGGAGCGCATGAGGGCCTCGGCGGTGGCCGCGGGGGCGGTGCCGGACAGGGCGCGACCGCAGCAGTCCGCGAGGGGCAGGCCGGTTCCGCAGGGGCAAGGAGTGGGGGGCACGGCGCCATTGTGCGCCACGGGGTGCGCCGCGGGGTGAACGCGCACCCCGTTGAGCACGGTGTCGCCCCGTGCGCTGATCCCGGTGAGTGTTTCGGGGGCGACCGGGTCGATTCGATCGCGGCGCGGGTGGCGGTCTTGCTGGAGCAGTCGCCGTCCCACGCGGCGGCGTTCCTGGCGGTGCCGCGCGCCGGGCTGGTCGCGGTGCCGCTGTTCCCGCCCGCCACAACGACACCCTGGTGGTCGCGCTGGTCGACTGCGCGCCGAAACTGGTGCCGACCACGTGGACCGGGCTGGAGGCGGTGGCGGGGTTCGTGGCCGGGCGCGGGCCGGGAACCGGTCCGGCCGAACCGGACCTCGACGCCGTGGCGTACCTGCGGTGTACCTCCGGCACCACCCACGCCCGCCGAGTGCGGGCTGCGCGCCGAGGCGACGGCGCTGGCGGCCGCGAGCCGGGCGGACCCCGCGGTCCGCCCGCACGCGGTCGCCGGTGGGCACGCGGCCCGGAACCGGGTGCGGCGACCGGAGTCGCTGCTGGGTGACCGGCTCAGCGCCCCGCCGTTCCGGTAGGAGGCGCGGGTGGTCCTGCGGCTGCGAGTGCTGCTGCGCACGGCGGGTGAGCCTGCGGGTCGGGGACGTGCCGATGCGGGTTCCCTGACCGGGGACGAGCCCGCCGGGGTGGCTTACGCTGTGCCCATGAGAGCAGCCGGGGTGGTCGAGGGCACCCGGGGCCTGGGGCCGCAGGCGCACGCGTGCTGGCGCTACCGCGACCCGGCCGAGTTCCGCCGCCACGCCCGCGACTTCCTCGCCGACGGCCTGCGGCTCGGGTTGCGCCCGATGTACGTGGTCTCCGCCGACGACGCGGCGCAGGCGGTCGAGGGGTTGCGCCGCTCGCCCCGGCTCGACAGCGCCCTGGACGAGGGGGACCTCCAGGTCACCTCCATCGGCTCCGCCTACGCCGAGAGCGCGGTGATCGAGCCCGACGAGCAGGTCCACCGGTACGCCACGGCCACCGACGAGGCGATCGCCGCCGGGTACGCGGGCCTGCGCGTCGCCGCGGAGGTGACCCCCCTGGTGCGGACCGCCCCGCAGGCGGCGGCGTTCACCCGGTACGAGCACCTCATCGACCGGTACATGACGACCCGGCCCTTCTCCGCCCTCTGCGGCTACGACCAGGGGATTCTCGGGGAGGACACCATCACCCGGCTGGCGGTCATGCACGCGCAGGCCAACTCCGACACCGCGGGCTTCCGCCTGCACGGGTCCGCGCTGCCGGACTGCGCCGCGGCCCTGGGCGGGCATCTGGACCTGTGCGGCGCCGACCACCTGGATCCCGTGCTCGACTTGGCCGACCTGCCGGTCCGCGACGGCGCCATCACCCTCGACGCCACCGGCCTGGAGTTCGTCGACCACCGCAACCTGATCACCCTCGCCGAGCACGCGCGGTCCCGGGGGGCGCGGCTCGTCCTGCGCACCGCCCACCCCGGGGTCGCCCGGATCACCGACCTGCTGGGACTGGACAACGTGCGCGTGGAGTTGCCCGCATGACCCGACACGCCTCCCCCGCGTTCACCCACCCCGCCTTCTTCTACGACGACGACGCGGACTACCTCGACACCCTGGTGCCCTTCGTCGTCGAGGGCGTGGAGGCGGGCGAGCCGGTCGCCGTCGCCGTGCCGACCCGGCGGCTGGAGCTGCTGCGCGACGCCCTGGGCGGGTACGTCGAACAGGTGTGGGCGCGGGACATGACGGTGGCGGGCGGCAACCCGGGCCGCATCCTGGCCACCGTGCTCGGCCACTTCGCCGACCGGCACCCGGGCAGGCGGGTGCGCATCGTCGGCGAACCGATCTGGCCGGGCCGCGACGCCACCGAGTACCCGGCCTGCGCCCGGCACGAGGCGCTGATCAACCTCGCGTTCGCCGACCGCGACGCCACCATCCTCTGCCCCTACGACGCCGCGGCCCTCGACCCGCACGTCCTGGCCGAGGCGCGCGCCACCCACCCGGAGGTCTGGGCCCGGGGGGCGCGCGGCGCCAGCGACCGCTACGCGCCCCACGACGTGCTGGTCACCCACAACCACCCGCTGCCCCACGTGCCGCACGCGACCGTCCACGCGGTCACCACCGCCGCGGAGATCCGCCCCCTGCGCGGGGTGATCACCCTCCTGGCGACCGACCTCGGCCTCCCCGGGGACCGGGTGCCCGACCTGGAACTGGTCTTCTCCGAACTCGTGGCCAACAGCCTCACCCACGGCGGCGGGCGGTGCACCCTCGCGGTGTGGCGGGAGGGGCACCGGCTCGTCTGCTCGGTCAGCGACACCGGCAGCTTCACCGACCCGCTCGCCGGGACCCGCCCGCTGACCGTGGACCAGCCGTCCGGGCGCGGGTTGTGGCTGGTGCACAGCATCGCCGACCTGGTCCGCGTCCACACCGGGAACGCGGGCACCACGATCCGCGCGTACTTCCGGCTGCCCTGAACCGGGGCCCGCTCAGCGCGCCGGGGCAGCGGTGACCATGGCCAGCCGCAGCAGGAAGCGCTGCTCGCCCTCCAACGCCGAGTCGCCGAGCAGGTCCCTGAGCTGCTGGAGGCGGTAGCGCACCGTCTGCGGGTGCAGCCCCACCCGCTCCGCCACCTCGCGCACGTCCCCGTCGTGGCGCAGCCACAGGGCGAGGGTGGTGAGCAGCTTGGCGCGGCGGCCCGGGGAGAGCGCGGCGAGCGGGGCGAGGGTGGCCGAGCGGATCCAGGGCAGCAGGCCGTCGTCCGCCGCGGTCAGGAGGGCGAGCAGGTGGTCGTCGGCCCGGGTGAGGCGCCGGGTGGGCAGGGTGCCCCGGTCGACGAGGTCGAGGAGGGTCCTGGCGTAGTGGGCCGAGCGGTGGGCCTCGGCGGTGCGCACCGGGGGACCTGCGGCGAAGCGGATGTCCCGGCGGGTGCTGGGGGCCTCGGGGAGCGGCTGGTCGGCGGGGACGAGCAGGCAGGTGCTCGCCCGGTCGGGGTCGGTGAGGGCCCCGGGGGGAACGCGGGCGGGGTCGGCGCGGAACGGGGTGTCGGCGACGAGCGCGGTGACCCGGTCCGGCAGCGGCCAGCCCGCCTCGGCCGCCCGGGTGGTCAGGTCGGGGACGGGTGCGGGTGCCAGGAGCAGGGCCAGCAGTTCGGCCCGGCCGGGGTCGGTGCTCTCCCCCGCGACCCGGTGGCCCGCGCGGGCGGCTTCGCACACGGTGTCGGTGAAGGCGAAGAGGGCGTCCACCGCCGCGACCGTGGTGGCGGGTGGTACCCGCAGCCTGCGGGCGAGCACGACCAGGTGGTGCCAGACCGCCCGGGTGGCGACCCGGGTGGCGGACTCGACCACCTCCAGGCCGCGGCCCGCCCGCCGCTCCGCCGCGCCCACCTCGCCCAGCAGCCGCAGGCACGCCGGTGGGGCGCAGCGGTCGTCGAACACCGCGTCCAGGCCCGCGTCGACGGCAGCGGTGACGGTGGCGGTGAGGTCGGTCAGGTCTGCGGGACCACGCGGGCCCGCGGGCCGGGTGATCGCCTCGACCGCGGTGCGGACCAGGTCCGACCGGCGGGCGCGGGCGGCGGCGGCCAGGCGCAGGGCCTCGGCGGGTGCGGTCGTGCGCGCCGCGGTCATGCCGGTGCCCCCCGCTGTCGTCGGTGCAGGACGAGGAACGAGGACGGGGGGCGGGGTGGACACCGCGGTCCGCCCCACCCCCCGCCGGTTCGGACTAGACCGGGCAGCCGATCTTGAAGCTGACGAAGGAGGCGTCCGGGGTGGGGGCCGGGCAGAGGAACTGCGAGTAGCGGGTGTCGTCGTCGACGAAGCGCTTGAGCCACGACACGGCGAACTTCGTCACCGTGGCCGTGTAGCCGTTGGTGGTGAAGTGGTCCGCGCCCTTGAGCTTGAGGTAGCCCTGGTTCTGGTTGCCCTTCAGCGACTCGTAGAACGGGTCGGCGTGCATGAACGTCGGGGCGATCACGTCGTTGTCCGCGCCGATGATCAGGGTGGGGACGGTGACGTCGCTGAAGTCGGAGGACATGTTCCACGGGGCCAGCGGGATCGCGGCCTTCAGCGCCGGGTTCTTGCTCGCCGCGAGCAGGGTGCCGCCGCCGCCCATGGAGTGGCCCATGACCGCGAGGCGGTTCGGGTCGACCCGGTCCTTGACCGGGGACTCGGTGGCCAGCCAGTCCACCGCGGCCAGGAGCTGGTTGCTGCGCGGCTCCGGGAAGTCGGTGATGGAGATGGGCTCCAGGGTGATGACCACGAACCCGTGGGAGGCCAGGGTGGGGCCGTACCAGGAGGTGGTGAACTCCGGCTCCAGGAACCCGGGGATCACCGCGACGGCGCCGTAGGTGCCCTGGGAGGTGTCGGTCGGGTAGTAGATCGTGCCCCGGTTGAACGCGCGGCCGGACTGGGCGGCGACGGCCTGCTGCTGGACCGCGAACGGGCCCTTCTGCGCCCGGATGGACTGGTCGGTCGGGTTCGGCCCCTTGGCGAAGGCGCTGACCTGGAGCGCGGCCGCGGTGGTGGTGTCGAGCTGCCCGGCGAACGCCTGCGGACCGAGGAACGCCGCGGCACCCACCGCCGCGGCGGCGGCCAGCACCGCCGACCTCTTCACGATGTTACGACGCACGATCGAACTCCTCGACGTTGGGCGGTTCCGGAGTTCGTACGCTAAGGCAGTGCTACGGGGAGGAAAACGGGTGCGGGAAAAGAGTGCACGAATGTCCGTGAATTGCCGACCCGACCACTCATCGACGTGAGCGTCTTGCGCCGCAATCCCCGCGTAGGTCCATTACCCCTGGTGGGAGGTGCCCAAACGGTCGACATCCTGGCGTGCGCACAATTGCTCGCGGAATTGTCACCAGCGGACAACTGTTCCTTTTCACCGCTGCATTGCGCATCCTGCGCAAAACCCCCGCGACGCCGCGGCGGATCGGTGGCGACCGGCGAGGTTGCCGGGGGTGCCCGGGGTGGGCAGGGTGGGGCGATGAGCGGCGACAAGGGCGAGACCAGGGACGGCGTGACCCTCACCAACCTGGACCAGGAGTTGTTCGACGGCGCGGGCGCGACGAAGCGCGACCTGGTCGACTACCTCGACGCCGTGGCCGACCGGTTCCTGCCCGTGCTGTCGGGCAGGCCGCTGTCCGTCGTGCGGGTGCTGCGCGGGCAGGACGCGTTCATGCAGAAGAACGTCCCCAAGTACACCCCGTCGTTCGTCAGGACGGTCCCGGTGTGGGCGGAGTCGTCGAAGCGGGAGATCTCCTACGCGCTGTGCGACGACCGCCGCACGCTGCTGTGGTTCGGCAACCAGCGGGCGATCGAGTACCACCCGACGCTGGCCACCGCCGCCCGCCCGGGCAGGCCGACGCACCTGGTCCTCGACGTCGACCCGCCCGAGGGCGGCGACTTCGCCGTGGCCGTCCGCGCGGCGCACCTGGTGCGCCGCGCGCTGCAGGACTGCGGGCTGACGGGCGTGGTGAAGACCAGCGGCGCCAAGGGGTTGCACGTCTTCGTCCCGGTGACCGCGGAGGAGGACGCCGACGACATGGCCGCGGCGATGCGCGCGCTGGCCGCCCGCGCCGAGCGGCTCGACCCCGACCTGGCGACGACGGCGTTCATCCGCGACGACCGGCACGGCAGGGTGTTCCTGGACTCCACCCGCGCGCACGGCGCGACCGTCGCCGCCGCCTACAGCCCGCGCAGGCGCCCCGGCGTCCCGGTCTCCTTCCCCCTGCCCTGGTCCGACCTCGACGACGCGCGCCCGGGCGACTTCACCATCACCACCGCGCCCGCGCTCCTCGGCGGCCGGGACCCGTGGGCCGACCTGATGCCCCGGCCGGTGGCGCTCCCCCGGGACCTCGTCGCCGAGGGGCACACCATCCCGGTGGCCAGGGTGCAGGCCATGCACGAGGGCAAGCGCCGCAAGCGGGCGGCCGAGCGGGCCGGTGGAGACAGCCCGGCGGGGTGAGCACCCGTGCACCGATCCCACACCACCGGGGCATTCGGGAAGAAGTCCCCCTTGCCTCCAGTGGTCTGGACCAGGCATAGTTTGTTGTCACCCCGCACAAACACCCACGACGCGTCTCACCGGCACCAACCGGGCAGACGTGCTGCGTGGCGTCCGCAAAAGAGGTGACACCGGTGACAGCGAAGTCGACCAGATCCCGTCTCCGCGGCGCGTTCTCCTGGGCCGCGGTGGCCGTGGCCGCCTTGGTGGTCCCGCTCTCCCCCGGCACCGACGCCCAGGCGGTCCCCGCCCCCGAGGTCAGCGCCGCGGCAGCCACCTTCACCGACGACTTCAACGGCCCCGCAGGGGCGCCGGTCGACGGTTCGAAGTGGCGGTTCGAGACCGGCGACAACGTCAACAACCACGAGCGCCAGTGGTACACCAGCGGCACGAACAACGCCGCCCTCGACGGCAACGGCAACCTGGTCATCACCGCGAAGCGGGAGAACCCGGGCAACTACCAGTGCTGGTACGGCCGCTGCGAGTACACCTCGGCGCGGCTGTCCACCGCGCAGACCTTCACCCAGACCTACGGCCACTACGAGGCCAGGATCAAGATGTCGCGCGGGCAGGGCATGTGGCCCGCGTTCTGGATGCTGGGCAGCGACATCGGCAGCGTCGGCTGGCCCAACTCCGGCGAGATCGACATCATGGAGAACGTCGGCTTCGAGCCCAACACCGTGCACGGCACCATCCACGGCCCCGGCTACTCCGGCGCAGGCGGCATCGGCGCGGGCTACAGCGGTCCCACCTTCGCCGACGGCTTCCACACCTTCGCCGTCGACTGGACCCCCGGCCGGATCGTCTGGTCGGTGGACGGCAACGCCTACAGCACCAAGACCACCGCCGACGTCGGCGGCAACCGCTGGGTCTTCGACCACCCCTTCTACCTGATCCTCAACCTCGCCGTGGGCGGCTACTGGCCGGGCGACCCCAACGGCTCGACCCCGTTCCCGAACCAGCTCGTGGTCGACTACGTGCACGTGACCAGCGGGGACGGCGGCACCGCGCCGCGCACCGGCCGGGTCACCGGCATCGCGGGCAAGTGCCTGGACGTGGCCGGGGCCGCCACCGCGGACGGCACCCCGGTGCAGATCGCGAACTGCTCGTCGAACCCCGCGCAGAGCTGGACCTTCGGCGCGGACGGCACGATCAAGGCGTTCGGCAAGTGCCTCGACGTCACCTCGGGGTCGACCGCGAACGGCGCCAGGGTCCAGCTCTGGACGTGCAACGGCACCGGTGCGCAGAAGTGGGCCGTGAGCCCGGCGCGGGACGTGGTCAACATCGCCGCGGACAAGTGCCTGGACGTGGTCGACGGCAGCTCGAACGACGGTGCCCGGACCCAGATCTGGACGTGCACCGGCGCCGCGCAGCAGAAGTGGACCACCCCGTGAGGCGGGTGCCCCGGCTCGCCGCCGCCACCCCGCCGACCGGGGACCGCACCCCGGGCTGACCGGCCGCGGACCGACCGCCGCGCCCTGACCTGGGGCTACTCCGAGCGGGCTCGGAGTTGTCCACAGGCGGGACGCGGCGGTCGCCGCCGTGTCGGCCGATCGCCGTAGTATCGCCGCGTGTCCGCCCACCACACCGAGTACAGCGTCGCCGACTTCGCCACCGACTACGCGGACCTCCCGCTGCCACCGGAGCCGGACGAGTTCGACGAACCCGAGTACTTCGACCCGGCCCCGACCACCGGAGCCACCCGGCCCGCGGCGACCGCCGAGGCCGCCGAATTCGCGGCCGAGGTCGCGGTGCCCGCGCGCCCGCGCGAACCGGAGTCGCCGCTGGAGGTGCTGCGGCGGGTCTTCGGCTACGACGCCTTCCGCGGCGAGCAGGCCGAGATCATCGACACCGTGGTCGGCGGCGGCGACGCGCTGGTGCTGATGCCCACCGGCGGCGGCAAGTCGCTGTGCTACCAGATCCCGTCGCTGGTCCGCGACGGCGTGGGCGTGGTGATCTCCCCGCTGATCGCGCTGATGCAGGACCAGGTCGACGCGCTGCGCAACGTCGGCGTGCGCGCCGGGTTCCTCAACTCGACCCAGGACCACAACCAGCGCCGCGAGGTCGAGCGGGACTTCCTCTCCGGTGAGCTGGACATGCTCTACCTGGCGCCGGAGCGGTTGCGCCTGGACTCCACGGTGGACCTGCTGGGTCGGGGCAAGGTGGCGCTGTTCGCCATCGACGAGGCGCACTGCGTGTCGCAGTGGGGCCACGACTTCCGCCCGGACTACCTGGCGCTGTCGGAGCTGCACCAGCGGTGGCCGGACGTGCCGCGCATCGCGCTGACCGCGACCGCCACCGAGGCCACGCACACCGAGATCGCCGAGCGCCTCGACCTGGTCCGGGCCCGGCACTTCGTGGCCAGCTTCGACCGGCCGAACATCCAGTACCGGATCGTGCCCAAGGCAAGCCCGCAGAAGCAGGTCCTCGACCTCATCCGCACCGAGCACGCGGGCGACGCGGGCATCGTCTACTGCCTCTCGCGCGCCACGGTGGAGAAGACCGCGGAATTCCTGTCGCAGAACGGGGTTCCGGCCGTGCCGTACCACGCGGGCCTCGACGCCGGGACCCGGGCGCGCAACCAGTCGCGGTTCCTGCGCGAGGACGGGCTGGTCGTGGTGGCCACCATCGCCTTCGGCATGGGCATCGACAAGCCGGACGTCCGCTTCGTCGCGCACCTCGACCTGCCCAAGTCGGTCGAGGGCTACTACCAGGAGACCGGTCGCGCGGGCCGCGACGGGCTGCCGTCCACCGCCTGGCTGGCCTACGGCCTCGCCGACGTGGTGCAGCAGCGCAAGATGATCGACCAGTCCGAGGGCGACCTGGCCCACCGCCGCAGGCTCAGCGCGCACCTGGACGCGATGCTGGCCCTGTGCGAGACGGTCGAGTGCCGCCGCGGCCAGTTGCTCAACTACTTCGGCCAGACCGCCGACAAGAAGTGCGACAACTGCGACACCTGCCTGACCCCGCCGGAGTCCTGGGACGGCACGGTCGCCGCGCAGAAGCTGCTGTCCGCGGTCTGGCGCCTGGACAAGGAGCGCAACCAGCACTTCGGCGCGGGCCAGATCATCGACATCCTGCTGGGCAAGCAGACCGACAAGATCACCCAGCACCGGCACGACCAGCTCGCCACCTTCGGCAAGGGCACCGAGCTCAAGGACCAGGAGTGGCGCGGGGTCGTCCGCCAGCTCCTGGCCCAGGGCCTGCTCGCGGTGCAGGGCGACTACGGCACGCTGCACCTGACCAAGGCCAGCACCGAGGTCCTCGGGCAGTCCCGCCAGGTCATGCTCCGCCGCGAACCCGAGCGCCCGGCGGGCAGCAGCGGCGGCGGCACCCGGTCGAAGCGGGCCGCCACCCCGGCCGTGGCGCTGTCCACCGAGGCCGCGCCGGTCTTCGAGCGGCTGCGCGCCTGGCGGGCCACCACCGCCAAGGAGCAGGGCGTCCCCGCGTACGTGATCTTCCACGACGCCACCCTGCGCACCATCGCTGCGCAGAACCCCGCCGACCTGGCGGCGCTGGGCACCATCAGCGGCGTCGGGGAGAACAAGCTCGCCAAGTACGGGCAGCAGATCCTCGACACCCTCGCGGAGGGCTGACCGGATTCGGCCTTGCACCTGACGCGACGTCAGGACCTAGCGTCGTCCGCGCCTGCCCGAACGGGCAGGCGGGAGGAGGTGAACGACGTGGTGGAGAAGCTCCACAAGGTCGGGCAGTTGGCCGAGGCGGCGGGTCTCACGGTGCGCACCCTGCACCACTACGACCGCCTGGGCCTGGTCAGCCCGTCGGCGCGGACCGAGGCGGGTCACCGCCTGTACGGGGAGGCGGACGTGGTCCGCCTGTACCGGGTGCTGGCCCTGCGCCAGATCGGGCTGTCCCTGGAGGCCATCGGCCAGGTCCTGGCGGGCGACGCTCCCTTGGAGCCACTGCTGGACCGGCACCGCGAGTACCTCGACGACCGGATCACGGCCCTGCGCACGCTGCGCGCGCAACTGGGCACCGTGCTGACGGCGGTACGGCGGGACCACCACGCCGACGTCACCGACTTCCTGGACCTGATCCGGAAGGTGACCACAGTGGACGAGACGATGCAGAAGTACTTCGACCGGACCCAGCTCGCCGCACTGGCCGAGCGCCGCGAACAACTGGGCGAGGACACCATCGCGGGTGCCGAGCGGGCCTGGCAGGTGCTCATCCCCCGCGTCCGGGCTGCGGTCGCGGCGGGCATGGACCCCGGCACGCCGGAGGCCCGCGAGATGGCCCGCGAGTGGATGGGCCTGCTGGAGCAGTTCCACGGCGGCGACAGCGGGCTGCGCGACTCGATGTACCGGATGTACGAGGAGAACGCGGCGCGGATCGAGCAGGAGTTCTGCGGCCCCGACCAGGAGCTGATCGACTTCATCACCCGCGCCAACGCCACCGCCTGAACGCACGACCAGGGGTGGGTCGGGGGTCGCTCCCCGGCCCGCCCCACCTTGACAGGCAAGTGATGGCTTGCGTATAACTGTGCCCGTGGACGCGAACCCCGAGCTGTTCAGGGCTCTCGGCGACGCGACGCGACGCACCATCCTGGACGAACTGACCGACAAGGACGGTCAGACGCTGTTCGAGATCTGCGGCAGGCTGACGATGAAGCACGGCCTGGGCTCCTCGCGCCAGGCCATCTCGCAACACCTCGCGGTACTCGAACAGGCAGGTCTGGTGCGCACCCGGCGGGAAGGCCGGTACAAGTTCCACCACATCGACACGGGCCCGCTGCGCTCCATCGCGGAGCGGTGGCCCACAGACCGAGGAGAACCGAACCCGTGATCCGCATCAACATCACCAGCGTGTTCGTCGACGACCAGGCCAAGGCTCTGGCCTTCTACACCGAGAAGCTGGGGTTCACCAAGAAGACCGACGTGCCCGCCGGTGAGGCCCGTTGGCTCACCCTGGTCTCCCCCGCCGACCCGGACGGTGTCGAACTGCTGCTGGAGCCGGACGGCCACCCGGCGGCGGGTCCGTTCAAGAAGGCGCTGGTCGCTGACGGCATCCCGTTCACCCAGTTCGCCGTGGACGACGTGCCCGCCGAGGTCGAGCGCCTCAAGGGGCTGGGCGTGCGGTTCACCCAGGACGCGACCGACCTGGGACCGGTGGTCGTCGCCGTCTTCGACGACACCTGCGGCAACCTGATCCAGCTCGCCGCCATGAAGTAGTCCCCGCGCCGCCGACCCGAACGCGTTCCACGACAAGGGGTTCAGGGTGGGATCAGGCGGCGGCGACGGCCTGGGTCAACTGGGCCACGGTCATCTCGATCCCCGACTGGACTTCCGGGTCGTCGGTGCGCGCGGTGTGCAGGGAGACCTCGATCGAGCACTCCCCGGCGCCGATGTCGGTCACCTGGAGGCAGCCGTGGTAGTCGTCGGGGCCGTCCGCGCCCCAGCGCAGCGAGCGGGTCTCCGGGTCGACCAGGAGCCAGGCCTTGGCGGCGACCCGTTCACCGTCCACATCGGTCTCGATCGCCACCTCCCGGTTCCCGGAGGACTGTTCCCCCAGGGGCTCCGCGCTGACCATCCTGGGGAAGTAGTCGGGCAGGTGGCGGACGTCGGAGAGGTAGGCGAAGACGTCGTCGGCGGGAACGGCGGCGGTGGCGGTGTGGCTGTAGTGGCACATGCGAACCGGGTACCCACGCCGACAACGGTTACACGAGCCAGCCCGGGGTGGGTGCGTCGTTCTCCTCGCACCACTCGATGGAGCCGACCGTCCACAGCAGAGCCAGGACCAGCACGTCGATCGGGTCGTAGCGCTCGTCCTCGCGCAGGGCCAGGCCCAGCTGGAAGTCGGTGTCCTCCGGCCTGCCGTTCAGCTCGGCGAGCAGGGCGCGCACCAGCGCGCGGACCGGCGGGTCGAGCTGGTCGACGACGACGGGCTGGCCGTCCTCGTCGCGCAGGTCGAGCACGAACGCCTTGTCCGCCACGGGGGTGTCGGCGCGCAGCAGCATCATGTCGGCGGTGGCGACCACCAGTTCGTGCAGCACCGCGGTCAGGCGCTCGCGGTGGTCGGGACCGGTCAACACGTCGAGCGCACCGTCGGTGCCGCGCGGGTCGGCACCGCCACCGCGGGTGACGGCGACGAGCCTGCGGGCCATGCCGCGGGGGTGCTCGGTCATCTCCTCGTCCTCCAGGTCGCGATCAGGATCTGGCTGTCACTGCCTGGGGACGTACCCGGTCTCCCGGTGGGTCAAGCACCCGTTCTGCGGGCGAAGTGCGCGCGGATCGTCGTCCCGCCCGCACCGGTGTGCACCGCGACGAGGTCGGCGAGGGTGTTCACCAGCAGCAGACCGCGGCCGTTGGGCTGGTTGTGCGGGGCCGGGCGCAGGCCCGCGAGCTGGTCGACCAGCCTGCCCCGGTCGCGCACCTCGCACACCAGGCCGTCCGCGTCCGCCCACAGCCGCAGCACCGCCGCGCCGCCGCCGTGCTCGACGCTGTTGGTGAGCAGCTCGGTGACCACCAGCGCCACGTCACCGGCCTGCTCCTCGTCGAGGCCCACGTCGCGGGCGCGCTCGCCCGCGAGGCCGCGCGCGGTCGCCAGCCGCCCGCTGTCGACCTCCAGCTCGACCGCGGCCTCGGTCTCGGGGAAGGGCTGGTTGTAGGTCTCCAGCGCGACCTGCGGGGCGTAGCGGGGGCTGAGCCGCCGGGCGCCGTGCTCCAGCACCCCGGGGTGGGTGGCCAGCGCGTCGGCCAGCTCCCCCGGGCGCAGCCGCCGGGCGTCGTAGGGGCAGAGCACCCGCACGGCCCGGCCGTCGAGCAGGGAGTTCGTCAGCGCCTCGTGCCGCACGCAGGACCGGTAGGCCGCGGGCGTGCGCCCCGGCCAGACCACCTCGGTGACGACCCGGGCGCCCAGGTGCAGCACCGGGTGCAGCACGGCGGGGACGAGCCTGCCGGGGTTGCCGCCGACGTGGGCGATGTCGAGCCAGCGCACCCGCTCGCCGACGCCGTCGGCGGCGCAGCGGGCGCGCAGCGGGTCGAGGTTCGGGGCGGGCACGGCCACGGTCACCGACTCGCCGCCGAGGACGCCCTCGCGCACGAAGGCGGCGACGCAGTCGAGGTACTCGTCGTGGTCCCGGTAGAACAGCGCGGTGTGGTCGCGCGCGGTGGGCACCGGGTGCGCGCGGTCCGGCGGGTCCGTCAACCGTCCACGCCCCTCTCGGCCATCACGGGTTGAGTGCGCTCAATCTAGCCCGCCCCGCCCACCCCGGCCGGACACCGTGTGGTGCGGACACCCGGGTTGTGCCCGGATACTGTCCCCGGCGACGACGGGAGGCGGCTGGGTTGGCGGTCGAGCACGAGGGCGAGCGGATCGGCCAGCCGTTCACCGGGTCGGACCCGGTGACCGGGCTGCTGGCCGCGGTCGACTGGGCGGGCACCCCGCTCGGGCCTGCCGGGGACTGGCACCCGCAGCTGCGGTCGGTGGTGCGCACGATGATCTCCTCCCGCCAGCAGATGGTGCTGTTCTGGGGGCCGGAGCGGATCGCCGTCTACAACGACGCCTACGCCCCGACCATCGGCGACAAGCACCCCCGCGCGCTGGGGCGGCCCGCCGAGGAGAACTGGGGCGAGCTGTGGGAGGTGCTGGCGCCGCTGCTGGACCGGGTCCACCGCACCGGCACCCCGTTCTGGGCGCAGGACCACCCGTTCCCGATCGAGCGGCACGGCTTCTTGGAGCAGACCTACTTCGACGTCTCCTACGACCCGGTGTTCGTCGACGACCCCGTGGGCGGGGACGGGGCGGTGTACGTCGGCGGGGTGCTGTGCCTGGTCACCGAGACCACCGGCCGGGTGCTGGGCGAGCGGCGGATGCGCGCGCTGGGCAGGCTCGGCACGCTGCTGACCGGGCTGTCGGACACCGAGCGGATCGGCCGGGTCACCGCCACCGCGCTCGCCGACGACCCCGAGGACGTGCCGCGGGCGCTGCTGTACCTGCTCGACGGCGAGCAGTTGGTCCTGGCGGGTGCGGTCCACCGCGAGTCCGCGCCGCTGACCGTCAACCTGGTGGGGCCCGACCCGGTCGTCGAGGTGCTCCGCACGGTGTTCGCCGACGGGGAGGCGGCGTGGCTACCGGAACCGCCCGGCGGCGGGGCGCGCGCGCTGGCGCTGCCGCTGACCTCGCTGACCGGGGTGGGCGGGGTGCTCGTCGCGGTGCCGAACCCGATGCTGGACCTGTCGTCCGGGTACCGCGAGTTCCTCGACCTGGTGGCCGCCGCGGTGTCCGCGGCCCTGGCGAACGCGGCCACGCACGACGCCGAGCGCGCGCGGATCGAGTCGCTGGCCGAGCTGGACCGGGCCAAGACCGAGCTGTTCGCCAACGTCAGCCACGAGCTGCGCACCCCGCTGACGCTGATCGCCGGTCCCGCCGAGGACGCGCTGGCCGACGCGGACGAGCCGCTGCCGCCGACGCACCGCGAGCGGGTGGAGGTGATCCGCCGCAACGCCGCCCGGCTGGTGCGGATGGTGGAGAACATCCTCGACTTCACCCGGATCGAGAGCGGCTCGCTGCGGGCCGAGCCCGGTGCCACCGACCTGTCGGTGTTCACCGCCGCGATCGCCGACTCGTTCCGACCCGCGGTCGAGCGGGCGGGCCTGGAGCTGCGGGTGGACACCCCGCCGCTGCCCAGGGAGGTGGCGGTCGACCGGGACATGTGGCAGCGGGTGGTGCTGAACCTGCTGTCGAACGCGCTGAAGTTCACCCTCTCCGGCTCGATCGAGGTGGCTGTCGCCGACCTCGACGGCCGGGCCGTGCTCACCGTGGCCGACACCGGCCTGGGCATCCCGGCCCAGGAGCTGCCCCGGCTGTTCGACCGGTTCCACCGGGTCCGCGAGCCCGCCGCCCGCTCCCGCGAGGGCACCGGCATCGGGCTGGCCTTGGCCGCGGAGCTGGTGCACCTGCACTCCGGCGACATCCACGCGGCGAGCGAGCCGGGGGTGGGCACCACCTTCACCGTGACCCTGCCCTACGGCGAGGCCCCCGCGGCCACCGCCACCCCGGCGCGCGGCGCGGTCGCCGAGGCGTACCTGGACGAGGCGCTGGGCTGGAGCGGGGGCACGTCCTGGGTGGAGGCGCTGCCGCAGACCGACCCGCGCGCCACCGGCGGCTCCCGGGTGCTGGTGGTGGAGGACAACGCCGACCTGCGCGGGTTCCTGGTGCGGCTGCTGAGCAGGCACTGGGAGGTGGCGGTCGCGGCGAACGGCGACGAGGCCCTGACCGCGGTCCGCCGGGGCAGGCCGGACCTGGTGCTGACCGACGTGCTCATGCCCGGCCTGGACGGGTACGGGCTGCTGGCCGCGCTGCGCGGCAACCCCAGCACCGAGCACATCCCGGTGATCCTGCTGTCGGCCCGGGCGGGTGAGGAGGCCGCGATCGAGGGCCTGGCCGCGGGCGCGGACGACTACCTGTCGAAGCCGTTCTCCGCCCAGGAGCTGGTGGCCAGGGTGCGGTCGAACCTGGAGCTGGCCCGGCTGCGCAGCCACCAGGCGGCCTGGCGGGCGGCGCTGGTGGAGTCGCTGGACGACGGGTTCTTCATGATGGACGCGGCGGGCACGATCCTGGAGATGAACGCCGCCTGCGGGCAGATCCTCGGCTTCGACGCCCGCGGCCTGCCCTACCCGCGCCCCTACCCGTGGTGGCCGGTCAGCGAGGTCGACCCGCGCGCCGCGCAGCGCCTGGAGGACGCACTGGACCAAGCGCTGGCCGGGGGCGGCGGCCGGTTCGAGGTGCCCGCCCGGCGCGACACCGGGCGCCGGGTGTGGCTGGCGGTGAGCGTCAACGAGGTGCCGCCGCTGGGCACGGGTCCGAAGCTGTTCGTCGGCACCGTGCGCGACGTGACCTCCGACCGGGTGGCCGCCGAGCGCGACGCCGCGCTGGCCACCTTCGCCGCCGCGCTGGCCGACGCCACCGACGTGGGCGAGGTGCTGGCGGCGGGCAGCAGCGGCCTGGGCGGGGCGTGGTCGACCCGGCCCGCGGTGGCGGTCGCCTGGGTCCGGGGTTCGGAGGGGTCGGACACCCGCGGCGACCGGCCCGAGGTGGTCGCCGACGCCGACGGGCGCGGCTGGGACGACCTGCCCGCGCACGCCCGATCGGCGCTGGCCGCCGCCCAGCGCACCCGCACCCCGCAGGTGGTGCCCGAGCCGGGGGCGGACCGCCGCTCGCTGGGCATCGCCGCCCGGTTGGACGCCGCGGGCGAGGAGACGGCGGTCTGGTTGGAGCTGGACCCGCCGCAGCGGGTGTCCGACGTGGACCGGTTCCTGTTCGGTTCGCTGTGCGCCCAGCTCGGCCTGGCGCTGACCCGGGCCCGCTCGTTCGACGAGCAGCGAACCGTGGCGGTGACGCTGCAACGCTCCATCCTGGGCCCCACCGACCTGCCCGACGGCTTCGCCGTGCGCTACGAACCCGCCCTGGAGCCACTGGAGGTCGGCGGCGACTGGTACGACGTGGTGCGCCTCGACGAGCACCGGGTGGGCGTGGTGGTGGGCGACTGCGTGGGCCGCGGGCTGCGCGCGGCGTCGGTGATGGGCCAGCTCCGCAGCGCCTGCCGGGCGCTGCTGCAACAGGCGATCGACCCGGCGCAGGTGCTCACCGCGCTGGACGACTTCGCCGAGCTGCTGCCCGGGGCCACCTGCACCACGGTGTTCTGCGCGATCGTCGACGACCGGGCCGGGACCCTCGTCTACAGCAGCGCGGGACACCTGCCCGGCCTCGTCGCGGGTCGGGGCGGGCGCACCAGCAAGCTGGACGGGGCGAGTTCGGTGCCGCTGGCGGTGCGCGGCACCGGGGCGCGCCCGCAGGCCACGGTGGACCTGGAGGACGGCTGCACCGTCCTGCTCTACACCGACGGCCTGGTGGAACGGCGCGGGGAAGTCATCGACGACGGCATCGACCGGGCCGTGCGGGCGCTGGTGGAGGCCGGGGACGCCCCGACGCTGGACGAGGCGCTGCACCGGGTGATCACCGGCCTGGCACCCGAACACGGCCACGACGACGACGTCGCGGCACTGCTGTACCGGCACACCGCCGGGGGGATGTGAGCCCACCGGGGCCTGTCCGCAACGCAGGCCACCCCGAGAACGCCGACCCGGCTGCCTGCCACGCCGCCCCCACCGAGCGCAGCCGCCGACCACCCCGAAAACCACCTGCCCGGCTACCAACCGCCCGAACCGGCATCAGCGCAACACCCAACCACCCCACACAAACCGGCGGCCCGGCTACCAGCCACCCAAAACCTCACCGGCGCAGCGATAACCAGCCACCCCGAAAACCGCAGGCCCGGCTACCCAACTGCCCGGGTGGGTGGATGTGCTTGGCCGGGGGTGGCGATCATGTGCAAGCCTGCTCGGGCTGTGGGGCATCCCTTCAGCCCCACTCGGTCACACTGGGCACATGATCGCCATAGGGGCCC
Source organism: Actinokineospora sp. PR83 (assembly GCF_021056305.1). Lineage (NCBI taxonomy): Bacteria > Bacillati > Actinomycetota > Actinomycetes > Pseudonocardiales > Pseudonocardiaceae > Actinokineospora > Actinokineospora sp. PR83. The sequence goes on along the minus strand of NZ_JAJCXD010000002.1, from coordinate 43,434 downwards.
CGGCCAAGCACATCCACCCAGCCGGGCGTCCCTACACAAAGACCGGGGCTTTGGAGACGCGCACCCCGTCGGGCACCCCCATCAAAAATCGCGGGCTCGAAGACACGGCCCGCGGTGAGAACCGCTCAGCCCGAGGCGTGGTCGGCGGCCAGGGCGGCCTCCGCGGACGGGTAGACGGCGAGGACCTTGTCCAGGGAGCTGACCTGGATGGCGCGCAGCACCGGCCCGCCGTTGCTGACCACCCGCAGCGCCGCGCCCCGGTCGACCAGGTCGCGGTGGTACTCCACCAGCAGGGCGAGCCCGGCGGAGGCGAGGAAGCCGACCCCGCTGAGGTCGAGCACCACGGGGCGCTCGTCGGTGCGGCGGGCGGCGGCGTCGTCGAGGCCCCGGCGCAGGATGGGGGCGGTGCCCATGTCGATCTCACCGCGCACGCGCAACAGGATGGCCTCGGCGTTGTCGCCCGCTTCGACCGTCAACATCTCGGACGTACTCATGGCAGCCCTTCCGGAACGGAGCATGGGGACGAGGGCCGCTGGCTGCTCAACGTCCCGCGGCGATATTAGTCGGGACCGGGCGGGGCCCGCCGAACCGCGCCCGGGAAAGGCGTGTCGAACGTGATCGTCCGGGGTAGCCAGCCGGGGCGTGCGTCCGCCGGAGGGGACGGCCGCCGTGCTGAGCGTGGGGACTGAGGGAGCATGACCGTGTCGGAGACAGCGCACACCCGGGTGGAACTGCGGTTGCCCGCCGAGTTCGGCAGCCTGCCGGTCGTGCGCGGGGTCGCCGCGACCGTGGCGATGGGGGCCGACCTGACCGTCGACGCGATCGCCGACCTGCGCCTGGCGGTGGACGAGGCGTGCTCGCAGGTGATCGCCCTGGCCCGGCCGGGAGCCCAGTTGACCTGCGCGTTCCACTCCACCCCGGCGGGCATCCGGGTGAACGCGGCGGCGCCGTCGAAGGACGGCAGGCTGCCCTCGACGGACTCCTTCGGCTGGCACGTCCTGCGCACCCTGACCGACGAGGCGCGCACCTGGCTCGACGACGGCGACGACCACCCGCTGCACGTGGAGATTCTCAAGCGCAACGCGGGCTGACCGGCCCCCGCACCTCCGCCGCACGCCGCGCGCGCCCTGGGCCGTCCGGCCGCAGAGAGTGTGGTTGTACGCACAATCGGACGCACGCGTGCCGCACAGTGTGAGCAGAAGTCGCTCAGGCGACTACGCACCGTTGCCCCCGCCCTCCCTGCCCGCATAGGGTCGTGATCCGGTCCCGGTTCGAGGAGGCGCTGATGACCAGCTCGCGAATCGGCAGGCGGACCGTGCTCGCGCTGCTGGTGGCCGCCCCCACGCTCACCGTGGCGGGCACCCTGCTCGACTCCCCCGCCGCGGACGCCGCCATCCCCACCCTGCCCGCCCCGGCCGACATCCTGGACCTGGGCGACGTGCTGATCCTGGCGGGCACCCCGACCGCGCACATGCTCGTCCTGCGGGTCGACCCCGACGGCACGGCCACCCTGCGGCTGCCGCGCGCCGAGGTCGGCCAGGGCATCACCACCGCCGCCGCCATGCTGGTCGCCGAGGAGCTGGACCTGCCGGTCGACCGGGTCCGGGTGGAACTCGACGACGCCCGGCCGGAGCTGCTGTTCAACCAGCTCACCGGCAGCTCCAACACCATCCGCTCGGTCTACGGCCCGATCCGCAACGCCGCCGCCCTGGCCAGGGCCCGGCTCCTGGCCGCGGCGGCGGCGCGGCTGCGGGTGCCGACCGGCGCGCTCACCACCCGCGCGGGCGTCATCACCGCCACCGACGGCCGCACCGCCCGCTACGGCGACCTGGCCGCCGCCGCGGCGGACCCGAAGCTGTTCGTCGGCCTGGTCCTGCCCAAGCCCGAGCGCGACTTCACCGTCGTGGGCACGCCGACCTCCCGGATCGACGCGCGGGCGATGGTCACCGGGAAGCAGCGCTACACCCTCGACCTCGACGTGCCCGGCGCGCTGCCGACGATGGTGCGCCGGGCACCCACGATCAACGGCACGGTCCGCTCGGTGGACAACGAGGCCGTCGTGCGCGCCATGCCCGGCGTGCTCGCCCTGGCGGTGATCCCCACCGGCGTGGCCGTGGTCGCGGAGACCTTCGGCCAGGCGCTCGACGCGAAGGAAGCCCTGGCCGTCACCTGGAACGGCGGCACGGTCGACGGCGAGTCCGACGACACGATCACGGCGAAGCTGCACGCGGCCACCGCCGGGTTCGGCGGACCGCCACTGCTGGGCAAGGCGGTCGACGCGGAGTTCGACTTCGCCTTCGTCAGCCACGCCCCGATGGAGACCAACTCCGCCGTCGCCGACGTGCGCGCCGACCGGGCCGAGATCTGGGCCGGGCTCAAGTCGCCGATCAACGCCAAGGAGGGCATCGCCGAGGCCCTCGGGCTGCCGGTGGACAAGGTCACCGTGCACGTGACCCAGGGCGGCGGCTCCTTCGGCCGCAGGCTCTTCGCCGACGCCGCCCTGGAAGCCGCCCAGGTCTCCAGGGCGGTGGGCAGGCCGGTCAAGCTGATGTGGTCGCGGGTGGACGACATGCGCCACGGCCGGGCCCGCGCCGCCAGCCACCACAAGATCCGCGCCGTGCACGCCCTGGGCAACGTGGTCAGCTTCGAGCACCGCGTGGCCAGCGTGGAGACCGACTTCGGCCACGGGGTGGGCGACGCGATCACCGCCGAGGCCGCCCAGCTACCGGTCGCGGGCGGTCTCGCCTTCGCCCAGGTCGTCTTCCTGACCACGATCAAGTCCCCGTACAACCTCGGGCTCACCGGCCAGTCGCTGACCGAGGTCCCGCTCAAGATGCACACCGGAAGCTGGCGGTCGGTCTACTCGGCCAACACCCGCGGCGCCGAGGAGATCGTCGTCGACGAACTCGCCCGGTCGATGGGCCGAGACCCGGTCGCCTTCCGCCGGGAGTTCCTCAAGACCGACCGGCAGCGCGCCGTGCTCGCCAAGGCCGCCGCCGAGGGCCAGTGGGGCCGGGCGATGCCCGCCGGGTTCGCCCAGGGCATCGCCTTCCACGAGGAGTACAAGTCCTGCGTGGTCTACCTGGTGGAGCTCGACGCCCACGACCCGGCCGCCCCCCGGGTGGTCCGGGCGACCATCGCCGTGGACACCGGCCGCGTGATCAACCCGCGCGGCCTGGAGTCACAACTGCTGGGCGCCCTCACCGACGGCATCTCCACCACGCTGCGCGCGGGCCTGCACATCGACCGGGGCCTGCCCCTGGAGGGCAGCTACTCGCAGTTCCACTACGCCCGCCAGGAGGACTCCCCCACCGACGTCCGCATCTTCACCATGCCCACCACCGGCTCCCCGGGCGGCGCGGGCGAACTGGGCGTCCCCGCCGCGGTGGGGGCGATCGCCAACGCCTACGCCCGGGCCACCGGCCGCAAACCCCGCCGCTTCCCGCTGAACTTCCCCGTCGACTTCGACCCGTTCCCGAGGTAGGCCGCCATGCCCCAGCACACCTTCACGGTCAACGGCGAGACGGTCACCGTCGAAGCCCCCGCCGACCTGCCCACCCTCTGGGCCCTGCGCGACAAACTGGGCGTCACCGGCCCGAAGTACGGCTGCGGCATCAACGTCTGCAAGGCCTGCACCAGCCACCTCGACGGCGAGGCGTTCAACCCCTGCGTCACCCCGGTCTCCGAGGTCGCGGGCCACTCGGTCACCACCATCGAGGGCCTGGCCGACGGCGAGGTGCTGCACCCGGTCCAACAGGCCTGGCTCGAACAGGACGTCGCCCAGTGCGGCTACTGCCAACCGGGCCAGATCATGGCCGCGGCAGCCCTCCTCCGCCACACCCCGAATCCCACCGACGCCGACATCGACGCGATCGAGAACGTCTGCCGCTGCGGCTCCTACTTCCGCGTCCGCACAGCGATCAAACGAGCCGCCGAACTGATGCGCGACACCTGAGCCGCCCCCAAGGCCGCCCACCCACCAACCGCCAGCCAGGCGGCCAGCCACACCGAACCCATCGTGCGCAGCCGCCGACCGCCCAACAAACCGGCGGCCCGGCTAAGAAAATGCCCGGGTGGGTGGATGTGCTTGGGTGGGGGTAGCGATCATGTGCAAGCCTGCTCGGGCTGTGGGGCATCTCTTCAGCCCCACTCGGTCACACTGGGCGCATGATCGCTGTAGGGGCCCCGCCCGAGCAGATCCACCCACCCGGGCACCAGCGACAAACGACCGGGCTTTGAAAACCCAGCCACGGCCGAGCGAATCCCAGGCTCAGGCCGCCTCAAGCAGCAACCCCGCCAACTCCCCAGGCATCGTGATCATGCAGTCGTGCCCGGTCGGCAACTCCCGCACCCGCTCCCCCACCGGCACCGCACGCCGAGTAATACCCACCTGCGGAACCCCAACGCAGTGCACATGCGTCCGCGCAATCGCCAACCCAGCCGGGTCATCCATCCGAACCGCCTCCCGCAGACACCGCACCGGCTGGTCCGACAACATCGACCGCAACCAAGCGACATCACCAGGATCGGTGACCCCGAACAACCCGAGCGGCGCGGGCTGCTCCGGCATCGGCGGAACCCGCCACCCGTCCACAGCCGCAGCGATCAACTGCTCGGTGACAGGCAGCACGTCAACCGCCGCCTCACCGTCCTCGGGCACCATCGCGTCCAAGAACACCAGGTGCGCGATCCGCCCGGGAACCCGGTCGGCCACCCCGGAGATGACCATCCCGGCGTAGCTGTGCCCGACGAGCACGACGCCCTCCAAGCGCTCGTCCTCGATCAACCCCACGACGTCGTCGACGTGGGTGCCGAGCCCGACCTCGGGACCCAGCAGGTGCGCCTTGTCGCCGTACCCGGTCAGCGACGGCGCGTACACCCGGTGCCCGGCTGATTCCAGCAGCGGGACCACCCGATCCCAGCTCCGCCCGCTGTGCCAGGCGCCGTGCACCAGCAGAAATGTGGCCATGGGAATGCGGTTCTCCTTCGTGCCTCGGTACCATTCGGTAACCGGGAACATCGTCATCCCCACGACGCACACCGGGCAATACGGCACTTTCGAGTGCCCCGGTTCCCAGGAGGTGACCGTGCAGGACCCGTGCCAGGCCCGCGAGGTGCTCGGGATCGTCGGGGACAAGTGGGCGCTGCTGGTCGTGCGCACGCTCAAGGACGGGCCGCGGCGCTTCACCGAGCTCAAGCGGGCCGTCGACGGCATCAGCCAGCGCATGCTCACCGTGACGCTGCGCGACCTGGAGCGCGACGGGCTCCTGACGCGCACGGTCCGCGAGGTCATGCCGCCGCACGTCAGCTACGAGCTGACCGCGATGGGCCACACCCTGCGCGAGGCCACCGCACCGCTGCTGGAGTGGAGCATCGCCCACCTGCCGCACATCGACGCCGCCCGCGCGGCCTACGACAACCGCTAGGCCACCTCACGGCACCGGGCTCGCGCGAACCCCGAACCCGGCCCGGGTGTCCCCCACCACAGCGGGGACGGGCGGCGGGATGCGAAGATCGGTCGGTGGGCACCCTCATGGCGATCAGCGATCTGCACATCTCCTACGAGGAGAACCGCGAGATCGTGCGCGGACTGCGACCCGAGACCCCGGACGACTGGCTGATCGTGGCCGGTGACGTGGCCGAGACCGTCGCCGACGTGCGGTGGGCGCTCGGGCTGCTCGCCGAGCGGTTCGCCAAGGTCGTCTGGGTCCCGGGCAACCACGAGCTGTGGACGATGAAGGACGACCCGGTGCAGGCGCGCGGGGTGGCCCGCTACGAGGCGCTGGTGGCGCTGTGCCGGGAGCTGGGCGTGGTCAGCCCGGAGGACGAGTACCCGGTCTGGACCGGCGAGGGCGGCCCGGTCCGGATCACCCCGCTGTTCCTCGGTTACGACTACACCTGGTACGCCCCGGGCACCTCCACCAAGGAGGAGTCACTGGCCTACGCCCACAACACCGGCGTGGTCTGCACCGACGAGTACTACCTGCACCACGACCCGTACCCGAGCCGCGACGACTGGTGCCGGGCGCGGGTGGCGGAGACCGAGCGCAGGCTGCTGGGCTGCGACCAGTCGGTCCCGTTCCTGTTCGTCAACCACTACCCCCTGGTCCGCGAGCCCACCCGGGTCCTGCACTACCCGGAGTTCGCGCAGTGGTGCGGGACCGAGCTGACCGCCGACTGGCACACCCGGTTCAACACCGCCGGGATGATCTACGGGCACCTGCACATCCCGCGGATCACCCACCACGACGGCGTCAAGTTCCAGGAGGTCTCACTCGGCTACCCGCGCGAGTGGCGCAGGCACGGCCACCCGCACGGCGTGCTGCGCCGGATCCTTCCCACCCCGTCGCGGGTGTGAACACCGCCTGACCTGCGGCAACCGCTGTCAATGTGGTTGCCATCACGCCATGTTATGCCCAGGTGGGATGTCACCGCGGTGATCAATCCCGGCCATCCTGGCGTGCATCGGTCGACCGGCCGCCCAGGCCGCCCGAGGTCTGGGTTCCCCCGGTCACCCTGTGCGAGAGGTGGCGGGCCATGACCGCGGCGGAGCTGTCCACACCCCTGATCGGCGGGGGCACCCCGGCGTTCGACCTGCACGACTACCGGCGGGTCCTGGGCTGGCCCGCCGACGGCGACCGGTTCGGCGTCTACCTCGAACTCGGCCGCGACGTGGGCGGGCTGCGGATGCGCGCCGGGCTGGGCGCGGAGGTGCAGTGGTGGCTGCGGTTGCGGATGCTGGCCGGACCGGTGCTGGCCACCCCGGGCAAGCGCACCGAGTGGACGTTCCTGGTGCACCCCTCCCCCGACGGCGCCCGCCGCCCGCTGCCGCCCGGGGTGGAGCCGGTCGAGGCCCTGGTGCTGCTGCCCACCGCGGGGACCCCGGAGGACGTCACCCACTGGGCCACCGCGCCCACCCCGGAGCACGCGGTGCTGCCGCAGGCGGGCTCGGTGATCGGCGCCGTCCGCAGCGTCCTCTACGGCCACCGCTTCTGACCGGCGCGCGCGGGGCCCGGTGACGTGACCGGCGGGCCGGTGACGTGACGGGCAGCCCCGGCGGACCGTCTGGCACGATCGGCTCACCATGACGCTGACCGCGCGGATCCCCGCCTCCCCCGACCCAGACAGCCTGTTCGACGCCTTCTCCGAGTGGGCGGGCGAGCAGGGGCTGAGCCTCTACCCCGCGCAGGAGGAGGCGCTGCTCGAGATCGTATCGGGGGCCAACGTCATCCTCAACACGCCCACCGGTTCGGGCAAGAGCCTGGTGGCCACCGGCGCGCACTTCACCGCGCTGGCCGAGGGGCGGCGCACCTTCTACACCGCGCCGATCAAGGCGCTGGTCTCGGAGAAGTTCTTCGCGCTGATCGAGACCTTCGGCGCGGAGAACGTCGGCATGATGACCGGCGACTCCAGCGTCAACGGTGGGGCGCCGATCATCTGCTGCACCGCGGAGATCCTGGCCAACATCGCCCTGCGCGACGGGGCCGAGGCCGACGTGGGCCAGGTCGTGATGGACGAGTTCCACTTCTACGCCGAGCCCGACCGCGGCTGGGCGTGGCAGGTGCCGATCATCGAGCTGCCCAGGGCGCAGTTCATCCTCATGTCGGCGACCCTGGGTGACGTCAGCCGGTTCGAGGAGGACCTGACCCGGCTCACCGGCCGCCCGACCGTGGTGGTCACCTCCGCCGAGCGCCCGGTGCCGCTGTTCTACTCCTTCGGCATGACCCCGCTGACCGAGGCGCTGGAGGAGTTGCTCTCCACGAACCAGTCGCCGGTCTACGTCGTGCACTTCACCCAGGCCGCCGCGCTGGAGCGGGCGCAGGCGCTGATGAGCGTGAACGTGTGCACCCGCGAGGAGAAGGACGCGATCGCCAAGCTGATCGGGAACTTCCGGTTCTCCTCCGGCTTCGGCAAGACCCTGTCGCGGTTGGTGCGCCACGGCATCGGCGTGCACCACGCGGGGATGCTGCCCAAGTACCGCAGGCTGGTGGAGCGGCTGGCCCAGGCCGGGCTGATGAAGATCGTCTGCGGCACCGACACCCTGGGCGTCGGCATCAACGTGCCGATCCGCACGGTGGTGTTCACCTCGCTGTCGAAGTACGACGGGGTGCGCACCCGGCTGCTCAAGGCGCGCGAGTTCCACCAGATCGCGGGCCGGGCGGGCCGGGCGGGCTTCGACACCCTGGGCACCGTGCTGGTGCAGGCGCCCGAGCACGTGATCGAGAACGAGAAGTCGCTGGCCAAGATCGGCGACGACCCGAAGAAGCGGCGCAAGTTCGTCCGCAAGAAGCCGCCGGAGGGCATGGTCTCCTGGGGGCTGCCGACGTTCGAGCGGCTGGTGGCGGCCGAGCCGGAGCCGCTGACGTCGAGCTTCAAGGTCAGCCACTCCATGCTGCTCAACGTGATCGGCCGCCCCGGCGACGCGTTCACCGCGATGCGGCACCTGCTGGAGGACAACCACGAGGACCGGGCCGCGCAGCGCAGGCACATCCTGCGGGCCATCGCCATCTACCGCGGCCTGCGCGAGTCCGGTGTGGTCGAGGAGCTGCCGGAGCCCGACGAGCAGGGCCGCCGGGTGCGGCTGACGATGGACCTGCAACTGGACTTCGCGCTCAACCAGCCGCTGTCGCCGTTCGCGCTGGCCGCCTTCGAGCTGCTGGACCGGGAGGCGCCCGGCTACGCGCTGGACGTGCTGTCGGTGGTGGAGTCCACACTGGACGACCCGAGGCAGGTGCTCTCGGCGCAGCAGCACAAGGCGCGCGGCGAGGCCGTGCAGGCGATGAAGTCCGAGGGCATCGAGTACGACCAGCGGATGGAGCTGCTGGAGCAGGTCACCCACCCCAAGCCGCTGGCCGAGCTGCTGGGTGCGGCGTTCGAGACCTACCGGCGCGGGCACCCGTGGGTCGGCGACCACCGGCTGTCGCCGAAGTCGGTGGTGCGCGACATGTTCGAGCGCGCGATGACCTTCACCGAGTACGTCTCGTTCTACCAGCTCGCCCGGTCCGAGGGGCTGGTGCTGCGGTACCTGGCCGACGCCTACCGGGCGGTGCGCCAGACGGTGCCGGACGAGATGAAGACCGAGGAGCTGACCGACCTGGTCGAGTGGCTCGGCGAGCTGGTCCGCCAGGTCGACTCCAGCCTGCTCGACGAGTGGGAGAAGCTGAGCAACCCCGACGACGAGGACCCCACCGAGCCGGTCGACGACACCCCGCCCGCGATCACCGCCAACCCGAGGGCGTTCCGGGTGCTGGTGCGCAACGCGCTGTTCCAGCGGGTGCAGCTCGCCGCCCGGCGCGACTGGTACGGCCTGGGGCAGCTCGACGGCGACACCGGGTGGGACGCCGAGGCGTGGGAGGACGCGGTCTCCCCGTACTTCGAGGTGCACAGCCAGATCTCGGTGGGCCCGGACGCGCGTGGCCCGGGGCTGCTGGCGATCGAGGTCGAGCCGGAGCGCTGGCTGGTCCGGCAGGTCTTCGACGACCCGAACGGCGACCACGACTGGGGCTTCACCGCCGAGGTCGACCTCGCCGCCTCCGACGAGGCGGGCACGGCGGTGCTCTACATCACCGCCGCGGGCGAGCTGTAGGCCCGTGCGCGGCGACGGCGACCGCGTGGTCCGCTGCGGCCTCGGGCACGTGCACTGGGGCCGCCACGGGGCGGCGGGCCTGCTCCCGGTCCACCGCCCCGACGGGGGCGAGGCGCACGTGCTGTTGCAGCAACGCGCCCTGTGGACCCCCGGCGGCGGCACGTGGGGGACCTTCGGCGGTGCGCGGGACAGCCACGAGGACGCGGTGACCGCTGCGCTGCGGGAGACCGCGGAGGAGAGCACCCTGGACCTGGACCTGGTGCGGCCGTTCGGGACGCGGGTGGTCGACCACGGCGGGTGGGCCTACACGACGGTGCTGGCGGTGGCCTCGGCGATGCCGCGGGTGCGCCCCGGGTCGAACGAGACGAGGGCCGCCGCCTGGGTGCCGGTGCCCGGGGTCACCGCGCGGAAGCTGTTCGCCCCCTTCGCCGCGAGCTGGACGGAACTCATGGACGAGCTGGTCCCACCCGTGTTGATCGTCGACTGCGCCAACGTCATGGGGTCGCGCCCGGACGGCTGGTGGCGCGACCGCGCGGGCGCCGCCACCCGGCTGCGCGACGGGCTGGCGGAGGTGGTGCGCGCGGGCGTGGCCGACTTCGCGGGCCTGGACACCGCGTACCCGGAGGCGGTCCTGGTGGTCGAGGGCCGCGCCCGCGGCATCGGGTCGGTCGACGGGGTCACCGTGGTCGACTCCCCCGGCGAGGGCGACGACACGATCGTCGAGCAGGCCAGGGCGCACGCGGGCGGACCGTGCTTCATGGTGACCGCCGACCGGGAACTGCGGGCCCGCTGCGCGGCGGAGGGGGCCGAGGTCCTCGGCCCCCGCTGGCTGCTCGACCGCCTGGGCTGACCGCCCATCCCGGTCGACGCTGTCTCGGCTTCGCGCCGAACCCATTCAGCGGGAACGCTTTCCCGCACGGGAACCCGCTGCACCGGTTCAGCGACAGCGGGTGTCCACTCGACGACCCTCGGCGAAGAGTCGCCCGACTACTGGCGGGTCAGCGGCAGGCAGGCGAGGCGCGCACCCGCCGTGCCCGCCTGGCCTGCCTCGGTGTGGGTGTGCTGGGCGTGCAGCACCACCGAGTTCGCCAGGCGCGAGGACAGCGGCCAGTCCACCTCGGCACTGGTGACGGCGTTGCCGCCCACGTCCGTGGTGAAGTCGAGCCACACCTCGTTCTCCGGGTTGGCGTAGGCCGGGTCGACCGAGGGCTGCACGGGGTCGGGCCGGTTCTGGGTGTGCGGGCCCGCGGCGGCGGGGTCCGCGCCGCAGGTGCCGGTGTGCACGTGCGCGCCGTAGTGGTGGGCGGGCAGCAGGCCGCGCACCCGCAGCAGTACCACCGTCCGGTGTCCCGATTCGACTGGGACGACGTCCAGGGGGTCACCGGTCTCGATCGGTACAGCGACGGCGGACGCGCCCACGGGAACCGCGGCGGTGTCGTAGGTGTAGAGCGGGCCGGTCGGGGAGAACTGCGCCGTGGGAGACAACAGCAGCAGGAAGAGGGCGCCGAGGACATGCATGTCCGGAACAATTCCACCACCGGCGTCCCTCCCAAGCGGACACCCCGGGTGATTCAGCTCATCGAGTGATGTCACTCGCCCCGACGGGGTGGGATGACGATCACCCGGGGCTCGCCGCGCCGCGCCTCGTCCGACTCCACGACCACCGAGTCGACCACCACCGAGTCGACCACCTGCGGCTCCACGACCTGGGAGTCCACGACGAACGGCCGCGCCCCGGCGCGGTCGGCGCGGCGCAGCGCCCAACCGCGCACCACCGCGCGCGTGGGCGGCAGCAGCAGGAGGAAGCCCAGGACGTCGCTGATGAAGCCGGGCAGGAACACCAGCACACCCGCGGCGGCGATCAGCACCCCGTCGACCAACTCCTTCTGCGGCGGCCTGCGCCGCAGGACCGACTCCTGGAGGGCGGCCAGGGTCCTGCGGCCCTCGCGGCGCAGCAGGGCGGCGCCGAGCACGGTTCCGGCCACCAGCAACAAGATCGTCGGCAGCACACCGAGGAGACCACCCACGGTGACCACGACGGTGAACTCCGCGACGACAGCGAGGAACATCATGAGCAGGATGGGCACGGCGTAGGCTCCTCTGTCAGCACCCGGTGGGGTCCTGGACCGCTTCGTTGGTCGGATGTCTTTACAACGCACGAGGCCGCGGAAACGCTCCCGACACCGAAAAACGCCAGGTCAGCGGCAAAATCACCCGATCGGGGAGCGCGTCAAGACCACGTGGCGTTTCCCACGGGGGCCAAACGGTGTATCCCGATAACGCCGAGTTCACACTATTGTCATGAGAACGCCCGGATGACCCCGGGCCCGACGCTACGCTCGGCGACGGCCCCGCCCGCACCGGATCCCGGTGCCGCCGCCCGCGATCGGCATCCAGCACACGCTGGGACCTGCACGACAACTCGAAGCACAGCGCGGTGCTTCACCCACTCCCGCACGATGAGGTGCGCTCCACCGCCCGAGCCCGGGCAAACCCGTCGCCGGGACTTCACCGACCGCGACACCGGGCCGAGTCGCCGGTGAAGGTGCTCATCCGGCCTTCCCGCTGCTCGAGCGACCGCCCGCGTGTGCGCTCCAGACCATGGGAGGGCCGCTAGCTGTGACGACCCGCCAAGACCACCTCCGCGGTGGTCTCTACGACGAGAACTTCGAGCACGACGCCTGCGGTGTCGCCTTCGTGGCCGACCTCGCGGGCCGCAGGGACCACGCGATCGTGGCGAAAGCTCTCGTCGCCCTGCGCAACCTGGAGCACCGCGGTGCCAGAGGCGCCGAACCCGACACCGGTGACGGGGCAGGCATCCTGATCCAGGTCCCGGACGCGTTCTACCGCGACGTCGTGGACTTCGCGCTGCCCGAGCCCGGCGCCTACGCCGTGGGCACCGCGTTCCTGCCCACCGACCCCGGCGCGCGCGCCGAGGCCGTCGCCGGGATCGAGGCGGTGGCCGGGGAAGAGGGCGCCGTCGTCCTGGGCTGGCGCGAACTGCCGGTCGTGGCCGAGCACACCGGGGCCACCGCGCGGGCGGTCATGCCCGCCTTCGCCCAGCTCTTCCTGGCCGCCGCCGACGGCTGCGCCGGGATGGCGCTGGAGCGCCTGGCCTTCTGCGTGCGCAAGCGCGCCGAGCACGCCGGGGCCGACCACGGCGTGTACTTCGCCAGCCTCTCCGCGCGCACGATCGTCTACAAGGGAATGCTGACCGAGCCCCAGGTCGAGGCGTTCTTCCCGGACCTGTCCGACGAGCGGGTCACCAGCTCCATCGGCCTGGTGCACTCCCGGTTCTCCACGAACACCTTCCCGGCCTGGCCGCTGGCGCACCCGTACCGGTACGTGGCGCACAACGGCGAGATCAACACCCTGCGCGGCAACCGGAACTGGATGGACGCGCGCGAGTCGATGCTCGCCAGCGACCTGGTGCCCGGCGACCTCAAGCGCATCTTCCCGGTCATCACCCGCGGCGCCAGCGACTCCGCCTCCTTCGACGAGGTGCTGGAGCTGCTGCACCTGGGCGGGCGCAGCCTGCCGCACGCGGTGCTGATGATGATCCCGGAGGCCTGGGAGAACCACACCGAGATGGACCCGGCCCGCCGGGCGTTCTACGAGTTCCACTCCACCCTGATGGAGCCCTGGGACGGCCCCGCCCTGGTGTCGTTCACCGACGGCACCCAGATCGGCGCCGTGCTCGACCGCAACGGCCTGCGCCCGGCCCGCTACTGGGTGACCGAGGACGGGCTGGTCGTGCTGGCCTCCGAGGTGGGCGTGCTGGACATCGACCCGACCACGATCGTCCGCAAGGGACGGCTGGAGCCGGGCCGGATGTTCCTCGTCGACACCGCCGAGGGGCGGATCATCGACGACGAGGAGATCAAGGGCTCGCTGGCCGCGGAGCACCCGTACGGCGAGTGGGTCCGCCAGGGCCTGCTGCCGCTGGAGACGCTGCCCGCCCGGGAGCGCGAGGTGCCCACGCACTCGTCCCTGGTGACCCGCCAGCAGGCCTTCGGCTACACCGAGGAGGAGCTGGCGCTGCTGCTGGAGCCGATGGCCCGCACCGGCGCGGAGCCGATCGGCTCGATGGGCAACGACGCCCCGCTGGCGCCGCTGTCGAGCAGGCAGCGACCGCTGTTCGACTACTTCAGCCAGCTCTTCGCCCAGGTGACCAACCCGCCGCTGGACGCCATCCGCGAGGAGCTGGTGACCTCGCTGGGCACGCTGATCGGCGCCGAGCCGAACCTGCTGGCCGCGGGCGCGGACTCCTGCCGCCGCATCTCGCTGCCCTACCCGGTGATCGACAACGACGAGCTGGCCAAGCTGGCGCACGCCAACGACGACGGCGACCTGCCGGAGTTCCAGTCGGTCACCATCCACGGCCGGTTCGACGTGCGCGGCGGCGGCGACGCCCTGCGCGAGCAGCTCGACGAGATCCGCTCGGAGGTGTCCTGGGCGATCCGGCACGGCGCCAAGGTCATCGTGCTGTCCGACCGCGGCGTGCAGGAGCACCAGGCGCCGATCCCGTCGCTGCTGCTCGTCGGCGCGGTGCACCAGCACCTGGTCCGGGAGAAGACCCGCAGCCAGGTCAGCCTGGTCGTGGAGTCCGGCGACGCCCGCGAGGTGCACCACGTGGCGCTGCTGATCGGCTACGGCGCGTCCGCGGTCAACCCGTACCTGGCGATGGCCACGGTCGAGGACATGGCGAACCGGGGCCTGATCAAGGGCACCGACGCCGCCACCGCGACCCGCAACCTGATCAAGGCGCTGGGCAAGGGCGTGCGCAAGACCATGTCGAAGATGGGCGTGTCCACCGTGGCCTCCTACCACGGCGCGCAGATCTTCGAGGCGCTCGGCCTTGGCCCGGAGGTCATCGCGGCCTGCTTCACCGGCACCACCTCGCGGCTGGGCGGCATCGGCTTCGACGTGCTGGCCGAGGAGGTCGCGCAGCGGCACGCCACCCCGTTCCCACCGGGCGACCTGCACCCCACCCACCGCGAGCTGAACGTCGGCGGCGACTACCAGTGGCGCCGCGAGGGCGAGCCGCACCTGTTCAACCCGCAGACGGTGTTCAAGCTCCAGCACTCGACGCGCTCCGGGCAGTACGAGGTCTTCAAGGACTACACCCGGCTCGTCGACGACCAGTCGGTGGCGCTGAAGACGCTGCGCGGGCTGTTCGCCTTCCGCGAGGGCCTGCGCCCGCCGGTGCCGATCGAGGAGGTCGAGCCGGTCTCGTCCATCGTGAAGCGGTTCGGCACGGGCGCGATCTCCTACGGCTCGATCTCCAGGGAGATGCACGAGACGCTGGCCATCGCGATGAACCGCCTGGGCGGCAAGTCGAACACCGGCGAGGGCGGCGAGGACCCCGAGCGCCTCTACGACCCGGCCCGCCGCTCGGCGGTCAAGCAGGTGGCCTCCGGTCGCTTCGGCGTCACCAGCGAGTACCTGGTCAACGCCGACGACATCCAGATCAAGATGGCCCAGGGCGCCAAGCCCGGCGAGGGCGGGCAACTGCCCGGGGCGAAGGTGCACCCGTGGATCGCCCGCACCCGGCACTCCACCCCGGGCGTCGGGCTCATCTCCCCGCCGCCGCACCACGACATCTACTCCATCGAGGACCTCGCCCAGCTCATCCACGACCTGAAGAACGCCAACCCGGCCGCCCGCATCCACGTGAAGCTGGTGTCCGAGGTCGGTGTGGGCACGGTCGCGGCCGGGGTGTCCAAGGCCCACGCCGACGTGGTGCTCATCTCCGGGCACGACGGCGGCACCGGCGCCTCGCCGCTGTCGTCGATCAAGCACGCGGGCGGGCCGTGGGAGCTGGGCCTGGCCGAGACGCAGCAGACGCTGCTGGCCAACCGGCTGCGCGACCGGATCGTGGTGCAGACCGACGGGCAGCTCAAGACCGGCCGCGACGTGGTCATCGCGGCGCTGCTGGGCGCCGAGGAGTTCGGCTTCGCCACCGCGCCGCTGGTGGTGTCGGGCTGCGTGATGATGCGGGTGTGCCACCTCGACACCTGCCCGGTGGGCGTGGCCACGCAGAACCCGGCGCTGCGGGCGAAGTTCTCCGGCAAGCCGGAGTTCGTGGTGAACTTCTTCGAGTTCATCGCCCAGGAGGTGCGCGAGTACCTGGCGGCGCTGGGCTTCCGCTCGATCGAGGAGGCCGTCGGGCACGCCGAGGTGCTCGACACCCGCACCGCGGTCGACCACTGGAAGGCCGCCGGGCTCGACCTGACGCCGATCTTCCACGTGCCGGAGCTGGAGCCGCGCGCGGCCCGGCACCGGACCACCACCCAGGACCACGGCCTGGACAAGGCGCTGGACAACACGCTGATCCAGCTCGCCGAGGGGTCGCTGAACTCCGGCGACAAGGTGCGCCTGGAGCTGCCGGTGCGCAACGTCAACCGGACCGTGGGCACCATGCTCGGCTCGGAGCTGACCAAGCGCTGGGGCGGCGAGGGCCTGCCCGACGACACCATCGACGTGACCTTCACCGGCACGGCGGGCCAGTCGTTCGGCGCGTTCGTCCCCAAGGGCATCACGCTGCGGCTGATCGGTGACGGCAACGACTACGTCGGCAAGGGCCTGTCCGGCGGGCGGATCACGGTGCGCCCGCACCCGGGGTCGCAGTTCGCCGCCGAGGCGCACGTGATCGCGGGCAACGTGATCGGCTACGGCGCCACCGGCGGGGAGATCTTCCTGCGCGGCAAGGTGGGCGAGCGGTTCTGCGTGCGCAACTCCGGCGCGCTGGCCGTCGTCGAGGGCGTCGGCGACCACGCCTGCGAGTACATGACCGGTGGCCGGGTGGTGGTGCTCGGGCCGACCGGGCGCAACTTCGCGGCGGGCATGTCCGGCGGCGTCGCCTACGTGCTGAACCTGTCGAAGGCGCGGATCAACCCGGAGATGGTCGACCTCGACCCGCTCGACGCCGACGACCACGACTTCCTGCGGCAGACGATCGCCAAGCACCTCGCCGAGACCGATTCGGCGGTGGCGCGGGCACTCCTGGCGGACTGGGACGACTCGGTCACCCGGTTCACCAAGGTGATGCCGAAGGACTACAAGCGGGTGCTCGCCGCCCAGGCCGCCGCCGTGCGCGACGGCCGCGACATCGACCAGGCGATCATGGAGGCCTCGCATGGCTGACCCCAAGGGCTTTCTCACCACCCGCCGCGCCACCCCCGCCAGCCGCCCGGTGTTCCTGCGGCTGCGGGACTGGCGCGAGGTGTACGAGGCCGACAGCGTCGCCGAGTTCACCAAGGGCGGCAAGGGCTCCGAGCAGGCCGGGCGCTGCATGGACTGCGGCATCCCGTTCTGCCACCAGGGCTGCCCGCTGGGCAACCTGGTCCCGGAGTGGAACACGCTGGTGTGGCGGGACGACTGGCGCGCGGCGAGCGAGCGGCTGCACGCGACGAACAACTTCCCGGAGTTCACCGGCACGCTGTGCCCGGCGCCGTGCGAAGCCGCGTGCGTGCTGGGCATCAACGACGACCCGGTGAGCATCAAGCGCGTCGAGATCTCGATCATCGACCGCGCCTGGGACGAGGGCTGGGTGACCCCGCAGGCGCCGACGGTCAAGACCGGCAAGAAGGTCGCCGTCGTCGGCTCCGGCCCGGCCGGGCTGGCCGCCGCCCAGCAGCTCACCCGCGCGGGCCACGACGTGGTGGTCTACGAGCGGGCCGACGCCATCGGCGGGCTGCTGCGCTACGGCATCCCCGAGTTCAAGATGGAGAAGTTCCGCCTCGACCGCCGCCTGGCGCAGATGCGCGCGGAGGGCACGCTGTTCCAGACGGGGGTCGACATCGGCGTCGACATCTCGGTGGAGCAACTGCGCGCCGACCACGACGCGGTCGTGCTGGCGGGCGGGGCCACCGCGTGGCGCGACCTGCCGGTGCCCGGCCGCGACCTGGCGGGCATCCACCAGGCGATGGAGTACCTGCCTCCCGCGAACAAGGTGGCGGCGGGGTCGCTGGACCGCTCCCCCATCCACGCCGAGGGCAAGCACGTGGTGGTCATCGGCGGCGGCGACACCGGCGCGGACTGCGTCGGCACCGCCCACCGCCAGGGCGCCAAGTCGGTCACCCAGCTGGAGATCATGCCCCGGCCCGCCGAGACCCGCTCCGAGCTGCACCCGTGGCCGACCTACCCGATGCTCTACCGGGTCACCTCGGCGCACGAGGAGGGCGGCGAGCGCGTCTACGCCGTGTCCACCACCGAGTTCGTCGGCGACGAGCAGGGCAACGTCCGCGCCCTGCGGCTCACCGAGGTGGTCAACGAGGGCGGCCGGTTCGTCCCCGTCGAGGGCAGCGAGCGCGAGATCCCGGCCGAGCTGGTCACCCTGGCGATGGGCTTCGTCGGCCCGGAGAAGGGCCCGCTGCTCGACGGCCTCGGCGTCGACCTGGACCCGCGCGGCAACGTGGCCAGGGCCCGCGACTACCAGACCAACGTCCCGGGCGTGTTCACCGCCGGGGACATGGGCCGGGGCCAGTCGCTGATCGTGTGGGCCATCGCGGAGGGCCGCGCGGCCGCCGCGGGCGTCGACACCTACCTCACGGGCCGCACGGTGCTGCCCCGCCCCATCGAGCCGACGGACCGCCCCCTGGTCTGACGCTCCCGAGGACGAACGACCCGCGAGCAACGGCGCTCGCGGGTCGTTCCCGTTCGGTACCGTGTCCCCCGACCCAGCGCGAGGGAGCGGCCCGTGGCGATCGACAGGCGGTTCACCGGCAAGGCCCGGGTACCCGGCGGGGAACTCGCCTTCGAACTGCGGGGCACGGGCACCCCGGTGGTCCTGCTGCACGGCGGCGCCCTGGACCGGAGCACGTGGGACGCGGAGTCAGCGCTCCTGGCCCCGAACCACACGGTCATCCGCTACGACGCCCGAGGCCACGGGAACTCCTCGACCCCCACCACCCCCTTCGCCCACCACGAGGACCTGCACACCCTGCTGCGCGCCCTGGAACTGCCGAGCGCAACGCTGGTGGGCCTCTCCCTGGGGGCGCGCACCGCCATCGACTTCACCCTGACCCACCCGGACCAGGTGGAGCGCCTGGTGCTGGTCGCCCCCGGCATCAGCGGGATGGCGTTCCAGGACCCGTTCGTGCTGGAGCACCTGCGCCGCATCGGCGAATCCGGCGGGGATCCCGCGGTGATCGCGAAGTGCTTCCTGCGCATGTGGGTGGACGGCCCCCACCGCTCCCCCACCGAGGTCGACCCGGCTGTCCGCACCCGGTGCGCCACGATCGCCACGGCGAACTTCACCCACCACGCCCCCGGCGGGGGGCGATTCGCCACCGAGGTCGGCGCCTGGGACCGACTCGCCGACCTGGCAGCACCCACCCTGCTGGTGGTCGGCGACCAGGACTCGACCGACATCCACGGCGCCGCCGACCGCATCGCCGCAGCCGCACCCGCAGCGCGGGCGGAGGTCGTCCCCGGCGCGGGCCACATGGTGAACCTGGAACGCCCAGCGGACTTCCACCACCTGCTGCTCGACTTCCTCGGCCAGTAGCGGCCGGGCCCGGCTCACCAGGGCGTGGGCAGCACCATCACGAGGAGAGCCAGACCCCACACCACGGTCAGCCTGCTCAAGATTCGCATACCGACGAACTTACGCCGAAGGCCCGCCCCCAACCAGGGGCGGGCCTCCCGCCGACAGCCAAAAGTGAGCACAACCAGCCATATGGTCGAGACCCAGCCGGCCCGGCCACCGGCCGGGCGGCCGGCCACACCTAACCCATTGGGCGCAGCTACCGACCACCCCGCCAACCGCCGACCCGGCTACGGAAATGCCCGGGTGGGTGGATGTGCTTGGGTGGGGGTAGCGATCATGTGCAAGCCTGCCTGGGCTGTGAGGCATCTCTTCAGCCCCACCCGGGCACCACCACCCAAACGACCGGCGCCTTTGGAGCTGGGAACGGCCAAGCGGATGCGGGGCCACCAGAAAGCGCCAAAACCCGGTCTCAACTCGGCGTGTCGCCAGGTGAACCGACGGCCCGCCCCTGGCTCCGCACCGCCCGCCTGTGGACCCGGCCCGACGGACCGGAAGCCCGTCAGAGAGACTGGGGGCCAGTACCCGCCCTCTCGACCTGGAGCCTTCGATGCCGCAAGGGACCGTCCGTTGGTTCGACGCCGAACGGGGTTTCGGCTTCCTCGCGCCCGAGGACGGCTCGCCGGACGTGTTCGTGCACGCCTCCGAGATCGTCGAGGACGGCGGCGCGAAAATGCTCCGCGAGGGTCAGGCCGTCGTGTTCGAGGTCGGCGAGAACGACCGCGGGCCCCAGGCGCTGCGCGTTCGCGTCACCGCCGATGCGGCCACCGGCAGCGCCGTGGGCCTGCTCGGCACCATCAACTGGTACGAGCCGGGCAAGGGGTACGGCTTCGCGTCGCCGGACGGCGGCGGCGCCGACATCTTCGTGCACAGCTCCGCCATCGTGACCGGCGGCGTGGTCACCGAGGGGCAGCGGGTGGCCTTCCTGATCGTCGAAGGCGAGCGCGGCCCGCAGGCCGGGCACGTGATCCCGCTGGGAGCAGGGGCAGGCTCACCCGCTGCGGCCGGTAGCGCAGACGGTGCCGACGGCACGGTGGCCTGGTACGACGAGGACAAGGGCTTCGGCTTCATCAACCCCGACTCCGGCGCCGGGGACATCTTCGTTCACGCCCGGGCCCTGGCCGAGGGGCTGACGTGGCTCGCGGAGGGCGACCGCGTCGCCTACGAGGTGGCCAGTGGAGACAAGGGCCCGCAGGCCCGCGACGTGCACCTGGTCCGGGGCGCCGAGCCCCAGACGGCGCCGCAGCGGTCGGCACCTGCCGCGGCCGCAGGGCAGGCCGCGCGGGACGTGCCCGCACGAGGCGGCGAGGGCGTCGTCGCGCGCTACGACGGCGACCGCGGCTTCGGCTTCATCACCCCGGACGCAGGCGGCAACGATCTCTTCGCCCACGCGTCCGTGATCATGGGGTCGGAGCCGCTGCAGAAGGGCGACCGGGTCCGGTACGCGGTGCGTCAGAGCGACCGGGGCCCGCAGGCCGACCGCGTCGAACGCCTCTGAAGAGGCTGCCCCACCGATGGCTGATCACTTCCCGACGAGAGTGCTCGATCTTTATGAGCCTGCGGACCTCGATCATGGTGCAGGCCGGCGTGAGTAGCGCCAGTGTGGTGCGTTCGGTCCGGTCGTAGCGCAGCCCGAGGCGTTTGAACCGCAGCAGCCAGGAGATGGTGCGTCCGACGACTCACGTAACCGCCGCCACGCGGTGTGCCCGGAACCGCATCCGAGCTGCTCGGGTAGGTCTCGCAGGCGGCAGCCTGTGTCGAGCACCAACAAGATCCCCTCCAGCGCGGCACGGTCATCGATCCGGGGCCGCCCACCCGGACCGCGCGGCGCTGGTCGGGACGGGATCAGGGGTTCGATCAGCTCCCAGAGCCGGTCGTCGACCCGCCGCTGCTGCGTCGTCTTCGCCATGACTGCCCACGATCGACGACCAGGACCGGCAGGCTACGCAGTGACACACCCTTGAGGTTTGAGACCAGGTCTAAGAAGGCTCCTCGGCAACGCGCTCCATCCGAGCCAGGAACGCCGTCACATCAGCCTGCAACGCCATGATCTGCTCCAGCGAACTCCCCGAAGCCGCCAGGACCCCGGCAGGCACCTCAGCGATCCGCTCCCGCAACGCCTCCCCCGCCTCGGTCAGCGACACGACCACGCTCCGCTCGTCGGCCGCGCTGCGCGACCGGGTCAGCAACCCCGCCGCCGCCATCCGCTTGAGCAGCGGCGACAGGGTGCCTGAGTCCAGGCGCAGCACGGCGCCGAGGTCCTTGACCGTCACCGGGTCGCGTTCGAGGAGGGCCAGCATCACCAGGTACTGCGGGTAGGTGAGCCCCAGGTCCTCCAGCAGCGGCCGGTAGCAGGTGGTCATCGCACGTGACGCCGAGTACAGCGCGAAGCAGAGCTGCTGCTCCAGCCGAACGGCGTCACGCTCGGTCATCACATGCTCCTGTTCAGGCCACGGTCAGCTGAACGTCGATGTTCCCACGGGTGGCGTTGGAGTACGGGCACACCTGGTGCGCCTTCTCCACCAGCTCCCGGGCGGTGTCCTTGTCCAGACCGGGGATGGTCACCTCCAGGGCGACCTCAAGGCCGAACCCACCGGTGTCGAGGGACCCGATGCCCACCTTCGCAGCGACCTGCGACCCGTCGATCTTCTGCTTCGCCTGACGCGCCACGACCTGCAGCGCGCCGTGGAAGCAGGCGGCGTACCCGGCGGCGAACAGTTGCTCCGGGTTGGTCTTGTCCCCACCGGGACCGCCCAGCCCCTTGGGCACCGACAGGTCGGTGTCGACCACGCCGTCGGACGAGCGCACGTGCCCGCCTCGGCCGTCACCGGTCGCCGTCGCCTGCGCCTCGTACAGAGCCTTCACAGCTACCTCCTCGTTTCGGGTACGAGAAGAACAGTAGCCCTCGATTGAGTT
Organism: Actinokineospora sp. PR83; assembly: GCF_021056305.1. Classification (NCBI taxonomy): domain Bacteria; kingdom Bacillati; phylum Actinomycetota; class Actinomycetes; order Pseudonocardiales; family Pseudonocardiaceae; genus Actinokineospora; species Actinokineospora sp. PR83. The sequence goes on along the minus strand of NZ_JAJCXD010000002.1, from coordinate 21,382 downwards.
GTGCGCAACTCAATCGAGCACAAGAAAACCGAACGACCCCCGGGCGCACTGCTCCCCGGGGGTCGTTGGACGCGTCGAGCCGGTCGGACTACATGTTGATCATGTGCCCGGCCAGGCCGTGGACGGCCTCCTTCACGGCCTCGCCCAGGGTGGGGTGGGCGTGGACGTTGCGGGCCACCTCGTGCACCGTGAGGTCCCACTGCTGGGCCAGGGTCAGCTCCGGCAGCAGCTCGGTCACCTCCGGGCCGATCAGGTGCCCGCCGAGGAGTTCGCCGTACTTCTTGTCGCTGATCAGCTTGACGAAGCCGACCGGGTCGGCGAGGCCGTGGGCCTTGCCGTTGGCCGTGAAGGGGAACTTCGCGACCTGGACGTCGTAGCCCTTCTCCCTGGCCTGGGCCTCGGTGTAGCCGAAGCTGGCGATCTGCGGCTGGCAGTAGGTGGCGCGCGGGATCATGGCGTAGTCCAGCTCCATGGTCTCCGCGTCGGCGATGGTCTCGGCGGCGATGACGCCCATGGACTCCGCGGCGTGGGCCAGCATGAGCTTGGCGGTGACGTCGCCGATGGCGAAGATGTGCGGGACGGAGGTGCGGCAGCGGCCGTCGACGGCGATGGCGCCGCGCTCGGTCAGCTCCACCCCGGTCTTGTCCAGGCCGTAGCCCTCGACCCGGGGCTGGAAGCCGATGGCCTGCATGACCTTGTCGGTCTCCAGGACCTCCTCGGTGCCGTTCTTCGACACCGTGACCCGGACCTTGTCGCCGGAGTCGTCGATCTTCTCCACGCGGGTGCCGACGCGGATGTCGATGCCCAGCTTCTTGTAGCGGCGGGCCAGCTCCTTCGACACCTCCACGTCCTCCAGCGGGACGACGCGGTCGAGGAACTCGACGATGGTGACCTTGACGCCGTAGTTGTGCAGGACGTAGGCGAACTCGACGCCGATCGCGCCCGCACCGGCGATGACGATGCTCTCCGGCAGGGAGTCGGCGAGGATCTGCTCCTCGTAGGTCACCACCCGCTCCGACAGCGACGTGCCGGGCAGCAGCCTGGTGGTGGCGCCCGCGGCGATGATCGCGTGGTCGAAGGTGACCGTCTCGGTGCCGCCGTCGCCCAACGCCACCTCGATGGTGTTGGCGTCGGTGAAGGTGCCCCGGCCCTCGAACTGCTTGATGCCGTTCTTCTTCATCAGGTAGTGCACGCCCTTGACCCGGCCCTCGGCGACCGAGCGGCTGCGGCGGTACGCGGCGCCGTAGTCGAAGCGGACCCCGCCGGCGTTCTCGATGCCGAACGCCTCGGCTTCGTGCTGCACCAGGTGGGCGAGTTCGGCGTTGCGCAGCAGGGCCTTCGACGGGATGCAGCCGACGTTGAGGCAGACCCCGCCCCAGTACTTCTCCTCGATGACGGCCGCGGACAGCCCCAGCTGGGTGGCGCGGATCGCCGCGACGTACCCGCCGGGTCCCGCGCCGAGGACGACCACGTCGAAGTGTGTGCTCATGCCCCCACGATATTGCCCGCGCCGGTCCGGCGCGGGCGGGGCGCCTCAGCCGCGGGCGGCCGTCGACGGTGCGTACGGGCTCGTGAGCACAGAGGCAGCACCGGACCGGGCGAACGGCACGTTCAGCCGCAGGTGCGGGGGCTCGACGTCGTCCCCGGCCTCCAGCGCCCGCCGGACCTCGCGGACCACGGCCGCGTCGGACAGGTCCGCCGCACCGGCGGCCACGCGGCGCACCGGGACCCCGGTCGGCCCGGGCTCGGGGCCCGAGCCGACCAGGACGATCCCGCGCACGGTGCCGGGGAACTCCGCGACCAGGCGGACGGCGACGTCCACCAGCGCGGCGTGCGCCACGACGTGCGTGCGGGTGTTGCGGTCGGCGAGCGTCTCCAGCACGTCCTCGACCCGGTGCAGCAGCTCCACCTCGTCGGGGACCGCGCACCAGGCGAGCTGGTAGCGCTGCTCCAGCGGCTGCCACGCCGACGGGACCTCGGGCTCCCCGTCCCGGGGTGCCAGCACCACGATGCCGGGGCCGTAGTCCAGCCCGCGCCACAACGGGGTCGCGGGGATGGTCGCCGTGGAAGTACTCGCCGACAGTTCGTGCAGCACATCAGCCTCCTGGTCTCGCCCACCCTGACGGGGGAAATACCCAGGACGGGTGGATTCAATCACCCGACCGTGCGATGGTGGCCTATCTCGCACTGCGGCACCGCGCGGAACTTCAGCCCGTCGCGGGCTGTTCCAGCACCGCGAAGTTCAGGTGCCCCTCGTCGTCCTGCTGGACGTCGAGCACCTTGTCCGACAACAGGTCGGCCGCTCCCGGCTCCAGGAACACGTTGGCCTGGGGTTTCGGGCTCACCACCTGGTCGCCGTCGGTGGGCGCCGGGGCCAGGGCCACCGCGAGCGGCGCACCGTCGGGCTGCTCGGGTTCCACGAGGGTGAAGCGCAGACCGCCCTCGTCGGCGATCCCGTCCTGCTGGGTCAGGGCGCTGATCGCGTCCGCTGCCGCTTCCGTCACCGCCAGCATGTACTGGCTCCTTTCCGTGTCGACCGGGGCCGGGGTTCGCCCTCCGGTCGCGTTCTCGTCTCGTCGTGCGGCTTGCGCAACCCACCGTAGAGGGGCTCCGGGCGCCCCGCAGGCCGGGCGGCGGGACCCTGCCTTGTGCCCGCCTCGGCGTGATCTTTAGAGTGGTGCGGAGCGGTTGAGCAAGCAGCCGCAGCGCGTCGGGGACGACACCAGTGGCGGATCCGGCGCTCGCGTGAAGCGAGTAGCTGCGTGTTGCCCGGCCCGCACCCGCGTCGGCGCTGTCCGACGCGTCCTCCTCGCCCGCGCGAACCCACGGCAACAGACCGGGATTCGAGCCAGGAGGAGCGAGGATGGGCAGTGCGGCGCGAAGATCGCCGGTGCGCGGCCCAGAGCGCGGCGGTCCGGAACGCGGTGGTGCGCGCCGATGACCGACGGGAATGACGGTGCCGTCGACCAGTTGCGGTCTGAACTGGACGGTCTGCGGCGGGCCCTGCGCACCAGGGCCACCATCGAGCAGGCCATGGGCGTGCTGGTGGTGTTGCGCCGCTGCTCGCCGGACGAGGCGTTCGAGGCGCTGGTCCGGCTGTCGCAGCAGTACAACACCAAGCTGCACCGGGTGGCCCACCTGGTGGTGGGCATGTTCGCCGAGCCGGGCGCCGAGCCGCTGGAGGCGTACCTGCGGCGCAAGACCGGCGCGGACGAGACCGGGCCGGAGGCCGACGCGGACGCGGACGCGATGCGCGCCGACCCCGGGCTGCTCGCCGCGGTGCGGGCGCTGGTGGCCGCCGAGGACGACGCGGCCAGGTCCCGGGCCGTGCACGAGCTGTACCGGCTGCTGCTCGACCGGGGCTGGGTCCCGCCGTACGAGGTGCTCGGCCCGATCGCGGGCGAGCGCCGGTGAGCCCTGCGGGCGCCCCCTTGGGGGGCGGGGGTCGGGGTGGGCCTGCGACGATGGAGCGGCCGCCCGGCAGGGTGAGCCGAGCAGAGGATGGGAGTTCGAGCACGATGACCGACAGCGATCGCGGGGTGTACGAGGGCGGGGTGCCCGACAACCGGGCGGGAACGGCGGCGCAGGCCGGTTTCACGCCCGCGGTCGACGACCGGATCAGGCTGCGGTTCGCTGCCGACCTGCTGAACCTGCCGGTCGTGCGGTCCGTGGCGGGCACCGTGGCCGCGCTGCAGGACCACGACATCGACGCGATCTCCGACTTCAAGCTCGCCGTCGACGAGGTGTGCTCGACCCTGATCACCCGGGCGGTGCCGGGCAGCGAGCTGGAGTGCTCGTTCGTCCGCGACGGCGACCTGGTGTGCTTCGAGGCGGTGGCCACCACCGCCGCCGAGGTCGTGGTCGACACCTCCTCCTTCGGCTGGCGGGTGCTCACCACGCTGACCGACCGGGTGGACTCCTGGGCGGGCCCGGGACCCGACGGCCAACCGACCCTGCACATCTACATAGCCAGAGGCCGGACGGGGGGTACCGCATGAGTGCCGCCCCCACCGCGCCCGAGGGATCGGGCACCCACGAGTACACCCACCTGGCGCCGAAGTTCGCCGAGCTGGCCGAGCTGCCCCCGGGTGACCCGCGCCGCGAGGCGGTGCGCGACGCCCTGGTCACCGGGCACCTGCCGCTGGCCGAGCACATCGCCACCCGCTTCTCCCACCGCGGCGTCGCCCGCGAGGACCTGGTGCAGGTGGGGACCGTGGGGCTGATCAACGCCGTGGACCGGTTCGACCCCGCGCGCGGGATCGACTTCCTGTCCTACGCGGTGCCCACGATCATGGGCGAGGTGCGCCGGTACTTCCGCGACACCGCCTGGTCGGTGCGGGTGCCCCGGCGGCTCAAGGAGCTGCACCTGACGATCTCCGCGGCGGGCAACGAGCTGTCGCAGCGGCTGGGCCGGGCGCCGACGCCGAGCGAGATCGCCGCCCACCTGGACATCCCCAAGGAGGACGTCTACGAGGGGCTGGAGGCCGGGCAGGTCTACCAGTCGGTCTCGCTGGACGAGGCGCTGTCGGCGGGCGAGCCGGGCTCGGACCCGCTGGCGGACACGCTCGGCGAGGACGATGCCGGGCTGCTGGGCATCGAGGACCACGAGTCGCTGCGCCCGCTGATCGAGCGGCTGCCCGAGCGCGAGCGCACGATCCTGCTGCTGCGGTTCTTCAAGAACATGACCCAGACGCAGATCGCCGAGCGGATCGGCGTGTCGCAGATGCACGTGTCGAGGCTGCTGACCAAGACGCTGGAGACGCTGCGCACCGGTCTGGTCGAGGAGCCCGGCAAGGGTTAGGCCGTCGTCCGGGGGCCGCGCGGAGGAGCCGGGACCGATGTCGGTCCCGGCTCCCGTGTCCTCGGGTCAGACCCGGGCGCCCGCTTTGCTCACGCGGGTGCGGGCGGCGTACGCGGCGCGGCGCTCGGCCTCGTCCAGGCCGCCCCAGATGCCGTAGGGCTCCACCACGGTCAGCGCGTGCTCGCGGCACTGCGCCAGCACCGGGCAGCCCTGGCAGATCTCCTTGGCCGTGCGGACCCTGGCGGCCCTGGCCTGGCCGCGCTCGGAGTCCGGGTGGAAGAAGCGGGCGCTGTCCATGCCCCGGCACGACCCGTGCCGCTGCCAGTCCCACGTGTCCGCGATCGGACCGGGCAGGCGTGAGACGTCGCTCATGGCGGGGCTCCCCTCGTTGCTGGTTGAGCCCGAGTTACCCAACCGGTTGCGGCGTCAAACGAACTGTGCGTTGTTTTTCCGGCAGGCCGTTGAACAGGACTTTCCCGGTGGTCGTGGGTCACACTGGAGCCGACAACCGGAGCGGCCCCGGGAGGGTGACGTGGCGCGACCCATATGGCACGGAGCGATCAACTTCGGGCTGGTGACGGTCCCGGTCGACATGTTCGGTGCGACCGAGGACCACACCGTCAGCTTCCGGCAGTTCGAGCGGGGCACCTCGGACCGGATCCGGTACAGGCGGGTCAACGAGCGCACCGGCGCGGAGGTCGCCTACGCCGACATCGTCAAGGGCGCGGAGGTCGGCGGCGGCGAGTACGTGATCGTCGAACCGGACGAGCTGGACCAGATCGCACCCGGCCGCTCGCGCACGATCGACATCACCGCGTTCGTCGACCTCGACGAGATCGACCCGATCCACTTCCAGAAGACCTACTGGCTGGCCCCGGCCAAGGACGAGTACGGCAAGGCCTACAGCCTGCTGCTGCAGGCGATGCGCAAGACCAACCGGGCCGGGATCGCCGGTTTTGTCATGCGCGGCAAGGAGTACCTGACCGCGGTGCGCGCGGGCGGCGACCTGCTGATGCTGACCACGCTGCTGTTCCCCGAGGACATCCGCGACCCGGCCGACGAGCTCAAGTCGATGCCGGAGATCACCCCGGCGCGCGGCCGGGAGCTGGACATGGCGGTCACCCTGATCGAGTCGATGACCGAGGAGTGGTCGCCGGAGGACTACCACGACACCTACACCCAGCGGGTCGAGCAGCTCATCGAGGACAAGCGCCAGGGCCGCGAGATCGTCACCGAGGAGGCGCCGAGCAGCCCGACGAAGGTGGTCGACCTGTTCGAGGCGCTGAGCAAGAGCGTGGAGAGCCGCAAGAAGCGCCGGGAGGGCGGGGGCCCGGCCAAGCCGTCGGCGGGGTCGTCGGAGGAGCCGTCGGTGGACCTGGACGGGCTGAGCAAGGCGGAGCTGGAGAAGATGGCCCGCGAGCTGGACGTCAAGGGCCGCTCCAAGATGACCCGCGACGAGCTGCGGGACGCGGTGGCCGCGGCCGGGTCGGGCAGGCGGGAGGCGTCCTGACCGACTCCGCCCGCGGTGGGCGACCGGGTGGGCTCAGCACTCGATGACGTTCAGGGCCAGGCCCCCGCGCGCTGTCTCCTTGTACTTGGTGTGCATGTCCGCGCCGGTCTGGCGCATGGTCTTGATCACCTTGTCCAGGTGGACGATGTGCGTGCCGTCGCCGCGCAGCGCCATCCGGGAGGCGTTGATGGCCTTGGTCGACCCGACCGCATTGCGCTCGATGCACGGGATCTGCACCAGCCCGCCGACCGGGTCGCAGGTCAGGCCGAGGTGGTGCTCCAGGCCGATCTCGGCGGCGTTCTCGACCTGGGCGACGGTGCCGCCGAGCACGGCGGTGAGGCCCGCCGCGGCCATGGCGCAGGCGGAACCGACCTCCCCCTGGCAGCCCACCTCGGCACCGGAGATGGACCCGGTCTCCTTGAGCACCACGCCGATCGCGGCGGCGGTGAGCAGGAAGTCGACCACGCCGTCGAGCGTGGCGGTGGGGATGAACCGGGTGTAGTAGTGCAGGACGGCGGGGATGATGCCCGCGGCGCCGTTGGTGGGCGCGGTGACGACCCGGCCGCCGGAGGCGTTCTCCTCGTTGACCGCGAGCGCGTAGAGGCTCACCCAGTCCATGACGTAGAGCGGGTCGCCCGCGCCGTCCTCGGCGAGCAGCTTCTCGTGCAGCGCCCTGGCGCGGCGCGGGACCTTGAGGCCGCCGGGCAGGACGCCGTCGCGCGCGCACCCGGCCTCCACGCAGTCGCGCATGACCTGCCAGATGTCGAGCAGGCCCGCGCGGACCTCGGCCTCGGTGCGCCACACCAGTTCGTTGGCCAGCATCACCTCGGCGACGGTCAGCCCGTGCGCGGCGCAGTGCGCGAGCAGGTCGGCGCCGGTGCGGAACGGGTACGGCACCGGGGTGGTGTCGGCGGAGATCACCGGCCCGTCGGCGGCCTCCTGGTCGAGCACGAAGCCGCCGCCCACCGAGTAGTAGGTGCGCTCGGCCAGCCGCTCCCCCGCCGCGTCGAAGGCGGCGAAGGTCATGCCGTTGGGGTGCAGCGGCAACGCCTTGCGGCGGTGCATCACCAGGTCGGTGTCCTCGGTGAAGGCGATCGGGTGGGTGCCCAGCAGCCGCAGCTCGGCCGCGGCCCGGATCGCCGCGACCCGGGTGGGCACCGCGCCGGTGTCGACGTCCTCGGGCCGTTCGCCCTCCAGGCCGAGCAGCACCGCCTTGTCGCTGCCGTGGCCGTGCCCGGTGGCGCCGAGCGAGCCGAACAGCTCGGCGCGGACCCGGGCGACCCGGTCGAGCAGCCCGGCGGCGCGCAGGCCGTCGGCGAAGATCAGGGCGGCGCGCATCGGGCCCACAGTGTGCGAGCTGGACGGCCCGATGCCGACGCTGAACAGGTCGAAGACGCTGACCGCCACGACGTTTCTCCTCGGTGTGTCATGACGGCGCGGCGGCGGGACCGGGTCGCGGTCCCGCCGCTGTCCGTCGGCTGGGCTTGTCCTGTGAGTCTCGTTCGATGAGAGTCGTGATCGGGGTGGTTCCTGGTGGTGCGGGACGAGGGCGCCGATACCGGGGTTGTATCGGTGTCCTCGTCCCGTGCCGCCAGGGGCCGCATCCGGCGCGGCTATCGCGAACACGGGCTCGCAGGACAAGCCCCTAGCCCAGCTCGGGGTAGAGCGGGCGGCGCTTGACCAGCAGGGCCACGCGGTCGCGCAGCGCGGAGCTGGTCTCCTCGTCGAAGTCGGGCCGCAGCGCGACGGCGATGATGTCGGCGACCTCGGCGAAGTCCTCGGCATCGAAGCCGCGGGTGGCCAGCGCCGGGGTGCCGATCCGCAGGCCCGAGGTCACCATCGGCGGCCGGGGGTCGAACGGGACGGCGTTGCGGTTGACGGTGATGCCGATGCCGTGCAGGCGGTCCTCGGCCTGCTGGCCGTCGAGCTCGGAGTCCACCAGGTCGACCAGGACCAGGTGCACGTCGGTGCCCCCGGAGGACACCTTGACGCCCGCCGCGGTGGCGTCGGGCGCGGAGAGCCGGTCGGCCAGGATGCGCGCGCCTTCCAGCACGCGGCGCTGCCGCTCGGCGAACTCCTCGGTGGCGGCGATCTTGAAGGCCACCGCCTTGGCCGCGATCACGTGCTCCAGCGGGCCGCCCTGCTGGCCGGGGAACACCGCCGAGTTGACCTTCTTGGCCAGCTCCCGGGTGGACAGGATCACCCCACCGCGCGGACCGCCGAGGGTCTTGTGCGTGGTGGTGGTGACCAGGTCGGCGTGCGGCACCGGGCTCGGGTGCAGGCCCGCGGCGACCAGACCGGCGAAGTGCGCCATGTCGACCATGAGCTTGGCGCCCACCGAGTCGGCGATGCGGCGGAACTCGGCGAAGTCGAGCTGGCGCGGGTAGGCCGACCAGCCCGCGATGACCAGTTGCGGCCTGTGCTCCTGGGCCAGGCGCTCGACCTCGGCCATGTCGACCAGGCCGGTCTCCTTGTCGACGTGGTAGGCGGCGACGTTGTAGAGCTTGCCGGAGAAGTTGATCTTCATGCCGTGCGTGAGGTGACCGCCGTGGGCCAGGTCCAGCCCGAGGATGGTGTCACCGGGCTTGAGCACCGAGACCATCGCCGCGGCGTTGGCCTGCGCGCCCGAGTGCGGCTGCACGTTGGCGTGCTCGGCGCCGAAGAGCGCCTTCACCCGGTCGATGGCGAGCTGCTCGATCACGTCGACGTGCTCGCAGCCGCCGTAGTAGCGCTTGCCGGGGTAGCCCTCGGCGTACTTGTTGGTCAGGACCGAGCCCTGGGCCTGGAGCACCCCGAGCGGGGCGAAGTTCTCGGAGGCAATCATCTCCAGGGTGTCCTGCTGGCGGCGCAGCTCGGCGTCGACGGCGGCGGAGACCTCCGGGTCGACCTCGGCCAGCGGCTGTGCGAACGTGCTCATCGTGGTCTCCCTCAGTCCGTCTCGGCGATCAGCGCGGCGTACTCGGTGGCGGTGAGCAGCTCGGGGGTGCCGGTCACCTGCACCCGGAACAGCCAGCCGTCGCCGAACGGGTCGAGGTTGACGTGCTCGGGGCTGTCCACCACCGCGTCGTTGACCTCGACGACCTCGCCGGAGACCGGCGCGTACAGCTCGCTGACGGACTTGGTCGACTCGATCTCGCCGCACGCCTCGCCCACCTCGACGGTGGCGCCGACCTCGGGTAGCTGCACGAAGACGACGTCGCCGAGGGAGTCGGCGGCGTACTTCGTCACCCCCACCGTGGCGGTGGGGCCGCCCAGGTCGACCCACTCGTGCTCCTCGGTGTAGCCGAGGTTCTCCGGGATGCTCATCTCGTTCTCGATCTCCTGCTAGGCGGGACGCTGGTAGAAGGGCAGCTCGACGACCTCGACCGGGAGGGCCGTACCCCGGACGTCGACCGACAGCGCGGTGCCCGGTGCACTGGCGGCCGCCGGGACGTAGGCCAGCGCGACCGGGTGGCCGAGGGTCGGCGAGAGGGCGCCGCTGGTGACCGTACCGACCCGGTTCCCGGCCGCGTCGAGCACCGCGTACCCGGGCCGGGGGGCGCGCTTGCCGGTGGTGACCAGGCCCACCAGCACCTTGTCCTCCACGTCGGCGTCGCGCCTGCGCTCCAGCGCCGCCCGCCCGACGAAGTCCCCCTTGTCGAACTTCACGACCCGGCCCAGGGCGGCGTCGAACGGCGTCAGCTCCGCGTTCAGCTCGTTGCCGTAGAGCGGCATCCCGGCCTCCAGCCGCAGCGTGTCGCGACAGGCCAGCCCGGCCGGGACGAGCCCGCGACCCTCCCCGGCCGCGGTCAGCGCCCGCCACACGTCGGTGGCCAGGGCGCCGTCGACGTAGAGCTCGAAGCCGTCCTCGCCGGTGTAGCCGGTGCGGGCCAGCAGCACGTCGTGCCCGGCCGCGGTCGCCGCGACGCTGGCGTAGTACGGCAGCGCGTCCAGGTCGGCGCCGGTGACCTCGCGCACGATCGCCGCCGAGTTCGGCCCCTGCACGGCGATCAGCGCGGTCTCGGCGGAGCGGTCGACGACCTCGACGTCGAAGGCCGCGGCCCGCGAGAGGAGCTCGGCGGCCACCACGGCGGTGTTGGAGGCGTTCGCCACGACCAGGTACCGGTCCGCGGCGAGCCGGTAGACCACCAGGTCGTCGAGGACGCCGCCGGACTCGGCGCAGATCATGGTGTAGCGCGCGCGGCCCGGCTTCACCGCGGACAGCTTGCCCACCAGGGCGTAGTCCAGGGCGGCGGCGGCCTCCGGGCCGGTCAGCTCGATCTCGCCCATGTGGCTGAGGTCGAACAGGCCCGCAGCCGTGCGCACCGCCTTGTGCTCGGCCAGTTCGCTGCCGTAGCGCAGGGGCATCGCCCAGCCTGCGAAGTCGGTGAACGAGGCGCCGAGGGCCTCGTGCACCGCGTGCAGCGGGGAGGGTGTGCTCATGGAAGTCCGTTCTCCTTCGGCCGGGCGGGGGTGCTCGACCGTCCACAAGCAGCGTGGCACGGACGGCGCGAGTTCGGGAGGACAGGTGCGCGGCCTGTGGACAACTCCGCCCGCTGTCGCCCGGGTCCTGTGGACAACCGGGGGCGGGGCGGCGCGGGGGCCGAGGTGGGGACGAGCGCGGGCATGCAGGAGTTCCTCCGCTTCCGGATCGGGAACTCCCCCTCTGTCATGTGACCTGAGAGCTTCACCGCCCGGGGGCGGCTTGCACCGTGGGTGAGGCGCGGAAGCGCCTGCTTTCCAGAGTGGCCTGGCCTGAGGACGGTAGCTGTACCTGAGAGATTCCGGGGAGTTTGCTCCTTCGGTGCCCCAGCTCGCGCTGGAGGCTCTCCCGCCCTGGCTCGTGACGGCCCGATATTCGCTTGTGTGGGGTCAACCTAACCGGCGGACGGGCGGTCAGTCCAGCCTGAAGCCGAACGGCAGCTCCAGCCGGTGCGCCGCGAGCAGCGCGGTGTCGGCCAGCAGCTCCCGGGTGGGGCCGTCCGCGACCACCACGCCCTCGTCGACGAGCACGCTGCGCGGGCACAGCTGCAACGCGTAGGGCAGGTCGTGGGTGACCATGAGCGTGGTGCGGCCCAGGCCCAGGAGCACCTCGGCGAGTTCGCGCCGGGCGACCGGCTCCAGGTTCGCCGAGGGCTCGTCGAGGACGAGGACCTCCGGGTCGCAGGCCAGCACCGTGGCCAGCGCCACCCGCCGCCGCTGCCCGCCGGACAGGTGCATCGGCGAGCGGTCGGCGTGCTCGGCCATGCCGACCGCGGCCAGCGCCGCGGCCACCCTGGCGTCGAGTTCGGCGCCGCGCAGGCCGAAGTTGGCCGGCCCGAACGCCACGTCCTCGCGGACGGTCGGCATGAACAGCTGGTCGTCGGGGTCCTGGAAGACGATGCCGACCCGGCGGCGGATCTCGCGCAGGTTCGCCTTGGCCACCGGCAGCCCGGCGACCGCCACCCGCCCGGCCCCCGCGGTGTGCACGCCGTTGAGGTGCAGCACCAGCGTGGTCTTCCCCGCGCCGTTGGGGCCGAGCACGGCGACCCGCTCCCCCGGCTCGACCCGCAGGTCGATGCCGAACAGCGCCTGGTGCCCGTCGGGGTAGGCGTAGGCCAGGCCCTCCACCAGCAGCGCGGGCGGGCGGTCGGTCGGGGTCGCGGCGTCACCGTCCGCGGCGGTCTCCGGCATCACACCCACAGTGTGGTCCCCAGGACGAGGACGGCGCCCACCGCGGGGACCAGGCCCGCGAGCCAGACCCGGGGTGCGGCGGCCCGCCCGGCGTCGGGCATGGTGCCGGTCCAGCCGCGCGAGACCATCGCCAGGTGGACCCGTTCGCCGCGCTCGTAGCTGCGGATGAACAGGGTGCCGACGGCGCGGGCGGTGGCCCCGGCCTGCCAGAGGAAGCGCGGGTCGTGGCCGCGGCAGATGCGGGCGACCCGCATCCGGCCCGCCTCGGCGGAGATGACCTCCAGGTAGCGCAGCATGAGCGTGGCGATGGTGATGACCAGGGCGGGCACCCGCAGGCGCTGCAACCCGACGAGCAGGTCCCTGGGCGAGGTGGTGGCCGACAGGGTCAGCGACACCAGCACGCCGAGGGTGCCCTTGACGAGGATGTTCCAGCCCGCCAGCAGCCCGGTCTCCGACAGCCGCAACCCCAGCAGCCCCACGGTCGGCCCGCCCGCGGTGAACGGCAGCACCACGGCCAGCACGACGAACGGCGCCTCGATCAGCGCCCGCTTCGCCAACCACCCCGGCGGGATGCGGGCGAGCACCCACACGCAGGCCAGCAGCAGCAGGTACAGCCCGAACGCCGGGAACTCCCCGCGCGGGGTGGACACCACGCACAGCACCACGGCGAGCGCGGCGACGACCTTGACCTGCGCGGGCAGCCGGTGCACGGCGGTGTCACCGGGGCGGTGCAGCAGGTGCGCGTGACCCGCACCCACCGCTACTGCTCCGCGGACCGCTTGCGCAGCACCCAGAACAGGCCACCGGCGAGCACCAGCGTCACCACCACGCCGAACACCCCGGCCAGGCCGGAGAGCCCCTCGTCGCCGTTGACGGCGTAGTCGGCGAACGGGCTGCCTGCGAGCTTGTGGTCCTGGGCGTTCTGCGCGATGCAGTCGCCGAGGAGTTCCTCGCCCTCGGGCGTCTCCCGCACCTCGCAGCCCTGGAGGGTGGCGTGGTCGAGGCCGTCGGGGTCGGAGTCGGCGAAGTAGGACACCCCGCCCGCGAGCACGAGCGCGATCAGCAGGAAACCGAGCAGGAAACCGGTGTTGCGCCTGGACTTCGTGGTCACGCCGCCGCCTTCCCGCGCAGCTCCAGCGGCTTCTGGGTGCCGCGCAACAGGTACACCAGGTCCGGCCGCACCGCCGCGACCGCGCCGACGGTCAGCGCGGTGATCACGCCCTCGCCGATGCCGATCAGCACGTGCACGCCGAGGATCGTCGCGGCCACGGTGCCCAGGTCGAACGCCGCGTCGCCGCCGATGGCGAACTCCAGCACGAACCCGAGCGAGGCGACCACGGTGTTGACCAGCGCGGCCACGAACGCCACCGCGACCAGCCCGGTCCGGCCGCGCGCGGCGAACCGCTTGAGCCCCAGCGCGACGAGGAAGCCCGCCGCGGTGCCGATCAGGGCCATGTTGGTGATGTTGGCGCCGATCGCGCTCAGCCCGCCGTCGGAGAACACCAGCGCCTGCACGACCAGCACGATCGACACGCACAGCGCGCCGACCCACGGCCCGACCAGGATCGCCGCGAGCGCCCCGCCGAGCAGGTGCCCGGACACGCCCGCGAGCACCGGGAAGTTGAGCATCTGGGTGGCGAAGACGAACGCGGCGACCAGCCCGGCCATCGGGGCGGTCCGGTCGTCGAGGTCGGCGCGGGCACGCACGGCCGCGAACCCGACCCCGACCACGGCGACGCCGATGAACAGCAGGGTGGTCGGCGAGTTCAGCAGGCCGTCGCTCATGTGCATGGCGACCGAGGTGGTCATGGCACCTCCAGGGCGGGGACGGGACCGGCCGAGCCTATTGCGCAGGAGGTGCTAACGCCATTGCTTGGCAACAGCGACACGCACGCAGTGGCTCACTCGATAGAGGGAACGTGCAGTCCGTCACAGTGCGCCTACACTCCGCACGTGCTCACCACTGAACGATTGAACGCGCTACGCCACGAGGGTGATCCGCTCGCCGACTCCGTCATCGAGGACCTGATGACCACCGGCGAGATCGACCGGGTCAACGCGGTCCTGTCCGAGTTCCGCGGCAACGCCCAGGCCATCCCGGAGAACCTGCCGCCGCGGGTGCGCGAGTACCTGGTGGCCACCGACGTGCCGCCCGCCTGGCTGGACGCGGACCGGGTGGCCGGGGCGCGGGAGTTCTTCGTCGACGACGGCGCGCACGTGGCGTCGGTGCTGTCCTACGGGGCGATGGTCGAGTGCTACGCCCAGGAGGTGCCCGCGAAGGTGCTGACCGCCACCCACCGGCTCAACCAGCCGCACCGCAGGCTCGCCGAGACCTCGCAGTTCGTGCTGAACATGATGGCCGTGGACCCGTTCGGCGACGGCGGCGCCTTCGTGCCGACGATCCAGAAGACCCGCCTCATCCACGCCGCGGTCCGGTACATGGTCTCCCGCTCCCCGGACTGGGACGCGGCGGCGGACGGCACGCCGGTCTGCCAGCGCGACCTGCTCGGCGCGCTGCTGATCTTCTCCGTGCGGGTGGTGCACGGGATGCGCCGGATCGGGGTGTCGGTCACCGAGCAGGAGGCCGAGGACTACTGGCACGTGTGGCGGGTGGCCGGGGCGATGCTGGGCATCCGCGAGGACGTGCTGCCGGAGACCTTCGCCGAGGCGGACGAGCTGAACGCGGTGCTGCTCGACGGCGGGTTCAGCCCGTCGCCGGAGGGCACCGAGCTGACCGCGCAGATCCTCGCGCTGTACCAGGACTTCGTGCCGGGGCGGGCGTTCGACGGGGTGGTGCCCGCGATGGTGCGCCAGACCATCGGCCACGAGATCGCCGACATGGTGGGCGTCCCGAACTCCCCCGGCTGGAACCGGGTGGTCGGCGGCGGCGTGCGGGCGCTGCGGGCGCTGGAGCGGGCCGAGGACAACAACCGGGTGGCCCGGGCGGTGCTGGACAAGGCGGGCGGTGTGCTGTTGAAGACCAGCGCCCGGATGCTGACCGGCGGTCGCGCCACCCCGCTGGCCATCCCGGCGGGGCTGCGCGGCTGCCCGATGGGCTGAGGGCCGCGTCCTCGGAGCCGGGCACCCGGCTCCGAGGACGGGTGTTCAGAAGCGGATCAGCGTCCGGCCGCCCTTGCCCTGGCGCATGTCCTCGAAGGCCTGCTCCACGCCGTCGAGGTCGGTCGTGGTGGTGACCAGGCTGCCCAGGTCGAGCTTGCCCTCGGCGACGAGGTCGAGCAGCAGCGCGACGTCGACGTCGGGGTCGGTGGAGCCGAACAGGCAGCCGGTGAGGCTGCGGCCCTGCCAGTACAGCTCCAGGGCGCTGAACTCGACCACGGCCTTGGCGCTGCCCACGCCGACCACCACCACGTGCCCGCCGCGGCGGCTGGCCGACCAGGCGGTGCGGATGGTGGCGGGGATGCCGACGCACTCGAAGGAGACGTCGGCGCCGCGGCCGCCGGTGAGCTTGCGGACCGCCTTCACCGTGGTCTCGTCGGACACCAGGAAGTGCGTCGCGCCCTGGGCCGTGGCCAACTCGGCCTTCTCGGCGTGCACGTCGACGGCGATGATCGGGTCCGCGCCCGCGATCCGCGCCGCCTGGAGCACGGACAGGCCGATGCCGCCCACACCGACGACGACCACGGCCTGGCCCGGCCGCACCTTGGCGGTGTTGAAGACCGCGCCCGCCCCGGTGAGGACCGCGCAGCCCAGGACGGCCGCCTGCTCCAGCGGCACGTCGTCGGGGATCTTCACCGCGCCGCGCTCGGGGACGATGGTCTCCTCGGCGAAGGCGCCCGCGCCCAGGCCGGGGTAGAGGTCGGTGCCGTCGGCGAGGGTGCCGTGCGGGACCGCCGCGGCATCGGAGTTGTGCGCGCACAGCCACGGCTCGCCGTTGTCGCAGAACCAGCACTCGCGGCACGGCGGCGCCCAGTTGAGCAGCACGTGGTCGCCGGGGGCCACCCGGGTGACGCCCTCGCCGACGGCGGTGACGACGCCCGCGCCCTCGTGGCCGAGGACCGCGGGGACCTGCTGGCGCAGCGTTCCGTTGGACAGCGACAGGTCCGAGTGGCACACCCCCGCGGCGACGACCTTCACCCGCACCCGGCCGGGCCCCGGCTCGGGCAGCACGATGTCGGTGACCTCCAGCGGTTTGCCCTGCTCGGACAAAACGGCTGCCCTGACCATGTCACTCCTCGGATCCGTTGCTGCTGTGGGGGTGTCGCCGCCCCATGCTCCACCACACCGGCGGAGCGCGGGGGGTGAGCTGCGTCTTAGCCCAGGGTGCCGGAAATACTGGCGTGGCCCTTGAGGATGTTGCGGGCGATGGTGCGGCGCTGGATCTCGTCGGTGCCCTCGTAGATGCGCAGCAGCCGCAGCTCCCGGTACCAGCGCTCGACCGGCAGTTCCCGGGTGTAGCCCATCCCGCCGTGGATCTGCAGGACGCGGTCGACGATCTCGTTGGCCTTCTGCCCGCCGTAGAGCTTGGCGATGGACTGCACGTGCCGGGAGTCCTTGCCCTGGTCGACCACCCAGGCCGCGTGCAGCACCAGCCAGCGCAGGGCCTCGATCTCCACGGCGGAGTCCGCGATCATCCACTGGATGGCCTGGCGGTTGGCGATCGGCTCGCCGAAGGTGACCCGGGTGTTGGCGTGCTCCACCGCCATCTGCACCAGGCGCTCGCAGGCGCCCAGGGCGCGGGCGGGCAGCATGTACCGGCCGCGGCCGATCCACTTCATCGCCAGCTCGAAGCCGCGGCCGACCTCGCCGAGGACGTTCTCCTTCGGCACCCGGACGTCCTCGAAGACCAGCGCGGCCGGACCCCACTCGCCCATGGTGTCGATGTACTCCGAGCGCCACCCCTGGTCCCGGTCGACCAGGAAGCAGGTCACACCGCCGTTGGCACCCTTTTCCCGATCCGTGACCGCGAAGACCATGGTGAAGTCGGCCTCGTTGCCGCCGGTGATGAAGGTCTTCTCGCCGTTGATGATCCAGTCGGTGCCGTCCTGGCGGGCGCTGGTGCGGATCGCCCTGGCGTCGGAGCCCGCGCCGGGTTCGGTGATGGCGAAGCAGGAGCGGCGCTCACCGGAGAGCGTGGGCAGCAGGTAGCGCTGCTTCTGCTCGTCGTTGGCGTAGTAGAGGATGTTGTCGGCGTGGCCGCCGAAGCGGAACTGGACGAACGAGCGGCCCAGCTCGGCCTCCAGCAGCGCCGACATCACCGCGCCCAGGCCCATGCCGCCGTACTCCTCGGGCGTCTGCACGCCCCAGAAGCCCGACGCCTTGGCCTTGTCCTGCAACTCCACCAGGACGTCGTGGGTCAGGCCGGGCTGGTTGGCGCGTTCGCGGCGCAGCACCTCCTGCTCCAGCGGCTGGATCTCCTTGCGCACGAAGGTGCGCACCCAGTCGCGGACCGACTGCTCTTCCCCGCTCAGGGAGAAATCCACGGCTCACTCCTCACACGAAGGCGTTGATGCCGGTCAGCGCGCGGCCGATCAGCAGCTTCTGGATCTGGGTGGTGCCCTCGTAGAGGGTCATCACGCGGGCGTCGCGCAGGTACTTCGCCACCGGGTACTCGTCGAGGTAGCCGTAGCCGCCGAAGACCTGGATGGCGAGGTTGGCGGCGGTGACGGCGTTCTCGCTGGCGTAGAGCTTGGCCATCGAGGCGGCGGTGCCGAAGGGCAGGCCGCGCTCGATCAGGTCGGCGACCCGCCACACCAGCAGCCGGGCGGCGTCGGTGTTGACCGCCATGTCGGCCAGCATCTCCTGCACCAGTTGGTAACCGGCGATGGGCTTGCCGAACTGGGTGCGCTCCAGGGCGTACTTGACGCTGGCCTCCAGCGCGCCCTTGGCCAGCCCGACGCACCCGGCGGCCACGGACATGCGGCCCTTGTCCAGCGCGGTCATGGCGATCTTGAACCCGACCCCCTCGTCGCCGAGGCGGGCGGAGGCGGGGACGCGCACACCGTCGAGGATCAGCTCACCGGTCGACTGGCCGCGCAGGCCGAGCTTGCCCTTGATCTCGCGGTGCTCGAAACCGGGGGCGTCGGTCGGCACCAGGAAGGCGCTGACCCCCTTGGCGCCGGGACCGCCGGTGCGGGCGAAGACGAGGGCGACGTCGGCCCAGGTGCCGTTGGTGATGAACATCTTCGAGCCGGTGATGACGTAGTCGTCACCCTCGCGGACGGCCTTGGTGGACAGGTTGCCCGCGTCGGAGCCGGTGTCGGGCTCGGTCAGGCCGAAGCAGGCCAGCGACTCGCCGGAGGAGATGCGCGGCAGCCAGTGCCGCTTCTGCTCCTCGGTGCCCCACTTGTCGATGGACTTGCCGACCAGGCCGAGGGAGACGCTGACGATGCCCCGGATCGCCGAGTCGCCGCGGCCCAGCTCCTCCATCATCAGGCAGTAGCTGAGGTTGTCGCCGCCGGAGCCGCCGTACTCCTCCGGGATCGTCATGCCCAGGAAACCGACCGCGCCCAGCTTGCCGACGATGTCGCGGTCGACCGCCTCGCGCCGGTCCCACTCGCGGGAGTGGGGCACGACCTCGCGGTCGATGAAGTCCCTGGCGAGGTCCCACAGCGCCTGCTGCTCGCCGGTGAGGGCCAGATCCATCACGTCTCCCGTCGCTAAACCATACGGTGTTAGGTTTAGTCAGGATAGGATGCCGCCAACCCCGGTGCAACAGGGCGCGGGCGTGATCGGGGAGACAGCGAACCAGTGCCACGGCCGACCACACCGCTGCTGAGCCGCACGCGCATCCGCGAGCACGCCCTCGAGGTCGTCGACGCCGCAGGCCTCGACGGCCTGTCGATGCGCAAGCTGGCGAGCGGGCTCGGCGTGCAGGCGGCGTCGCTCTACAGCCACTACCGCACCAAGGACGAACTCCTGCAGGACGTCGCCGACTCGGTGATGTCCACGGTGGACGTCTCCGACTTCGCCGGGACGGACTGGCAGGCGGGCCTGCGCACCTGGGCCCGCTCCTACCGCGCGGCCCTCGCCGCCCACCCGAACCTCGTCCCGGTCCTCGCCGCGGGCCCCGCCCGCCGCGAAACCGCCCTGCAACGCGCCGACGCCGTCCACGGCGGCCTGGTCCGCGCGGGCTGGCCACCCCGCTACGCGACGATGATCGGCGCCTCCACCAAGTACCTCGTCCTGGGCGCGGCCATGTCGTCGTTCTCCCGCGGCTTCGAGGACGACGTGCAGGTCTACGTGGACCGCTACCCCCACCTCGACCAGGCCCACCGCCTCCGCGACCACGCCGACGAGATCGACGCGGAGAGCTTCGAACTGGCCCTGGAGGCGTTCATCACCGGCCTGGTCGCCCTGCGCTCCCGCGTGTCGTGACCCCGGGTCCACGCGGTGGACCCGGTGGCAGGCCGCGGATGAGCGGGACCGCTCCCCCGGCCCGCCGGGTCACCCGGTCAGGAGACGCCCGCGCCGTGGAGGGTGACCCAGCGCTGCATGGCGTACTCGACCATGGTGATGAGGGTCTGCTTGACGCTCGCCCGGTCCCGCGCGTCGCAGGCGATGATGGGGACCTCCGGGGAGATGGCGAGGGCGTCGCGGACCTCTTCGAGGTCGTGGTTGAGGACGCCGTCGAAGCAGTTGAGGCCGATGACGTAGGGCAGTTCGCGCTCCTCGAAGAAGTCGATCGGGGAGAAGGAGTCCGCCAGCCGCCGGGTGTCGGCCAGGACCACCGCGCCGATGGCACCGCGGACCAGGTCGTCCCACATGAACCAGAAGCGCTGCTGACCGGGGGTGCCGAACAGGTACAGGATGAGGTCGGAGTCCAGCGAGACGCGGCCGAAGTCCATGGCCACCGTGGTGGTGGTCTTCTCCGGGGTGGCCGTGGTGTCGTCGATGTCGGTGCTGGCGCTGGTCATCACCGCCTCGGTGGTGAGGGGGACGATCTCCGACACCGCACCGACGAAGGTGGTCTTGCCCGCGCCGAAGCCACCGGCGACGACGATCTTGACCGAGGTCAGCGTCGGGGCCGCCGTGTCCTCATAGCCGACGGAGTCCACTGAGTACCCTTTCCATCAACACCAGGTGCGCGCGGTTGGCGCCACCGGTGGCTGTCTTGTGCACGGTGACCAGCCCGAGCTGGGCCATGTCGCCCAGCAGGACCTTGGCGACGCCCAGGGGGGCGCCCATCAGGGTGGCGACCTCGGCGACCGACCGCGGCTCGTGGCACAGCCTGGCGATCGCCCGGTGCTCGGACTCGGCGAACGCGGCCGCGTCGGCGGCCCGGTCGCTGGTGGAGACCATGGTCTCCACCCGCAGCTCGAAGGTGGAGCGGGTGCGGCCCCTGGTCCAGGCGTAGGGCCGCACGATCGACGACTGCTCCTGCGGCTCCGGGGTGAACTCCGGTTCCGGGACGAACGCCGGTTCCGGCTCGGTGCCCGGCCACTGCGGCTCCACCGCGCCGCGCTCGGGGACCGGCGGCGGGTCGGGTGGGGTCGCCACCTCGGTGCGGGGCGGTCTGCGCCGGTCCTGGCCGCCGAACGTGAAGCCGTTCAGCAGCTCGGCGAAGCCCACGTCGGGGATGTCGTTCATGCCGGCCTCACGCAGGCTGCCGGACCATCCGACCGGAGGAGCCCTGCAGCGCGGCCCGCAGCTCCGGGGTGAGGATCTGCCCGACCCGGTCGACCAGCAGGGTCATCTCGTAGGCGACCTGCCCGATGTCGCAGGTGGGGGCGGCCAGGATGGCCAGGCAGGAGCCGTCGCTGATCGCCATCAGGAGCATGATGCCGCGCTCCATCTCCACCACGGTCTCCTTGACCGCGCCCGCCTCGAAGCAGCGGGCCGCGCCCTGGGTCAGGCTGATCACCCCGGAGGCGACCGCCGCCAACTGGTCGGCGCGGTCGATCGGGAGCCGCGACGAGGACGTCAGCAGCAACCCGTCCGCGGAGACCACCACCGCGTGCGCGACACCGGTGACCCGCTCGGCGAAGTCGTTCACCAGCCACCCGAACTGGCTCGGCTTGGACTGCGTGGTCGTCATCGTGCTCCATTCCTCGTCTTCACTGTGTTCTGGGTGCGCACCGGGTCAGGTCCACCCACGTCCGGGTTCCGGGTCCTCGGGCCCGCCGCGCCGGGCGAGGCTCTCCCGGCCGCGGCCGATGCCCCGCTGCAGGCTGCCCAGCCGGGAGCGCAGCGCCGCGGCGTCGCGCTCCATCAGCGGGCCGCCCGACTGCGCGCGGGCCTCGTCGAGGCTGCCGGGCAGCAGCCGTTCGCGCGGGGTGCGCCGGGGCAGCCCGCCGTCGGCGACCTCGGCGGGGTCGGTGTCGGCGGAGATCCGCCAGTTCGCGCCGCGCAGGTCGGGGCCCGTCGGTTCGGGTGCGGCGGGCGCGTGGGCGCCGCGCG
Source organism: Actinokineospora sp. PR83 (assembly GCF_021056305.1). NCBI lineage: Bacteria > Bacillati > Actinomycetota > Actinomycetes > Pseudonocardiales > Pseudonocardiaceae > Actinokineospora > Actinokineospora sp. PR83. The sequence continues at coordinate 62 of NZ_JAJCXD010000002.1, read as the reverse complement.
CCCGGTGGATGCCGCGCTGGTAGCTGGAGAGCCGCTCGCGCAGCTCGGCCGCGTCGCGAGAG
>NZ_JAJCXD010000029.1:0-39659 GCF_021056305.1 Actinokineospora sp. PR83 | reverse complement strand
ACCGGGCGGACCCGGCGGCCCGGGCGGACCCGGGGGCCCGGGCGGACCCGGTGGGCCGAGCGGTCCCGGCGGACCCGGTGGGCCGGGTGGCCCCGGTGGGCCCGCGCGCCCGCCCGGTCAGCCCGCCGAACCGGAGCAGCCGCGCGCCAGGGTGGCGGCCCGCAGGCGCACCAAGGGCGCCAGCCTGGGCTCGCTGCCGGTGTCGAACCTGGTGGTCCTCGAACTCGGCGCGGCCATCGGGCTGGTCCTGCTGGCGATCGACCTCACGCTGGTCTACGTCGCCATCGGCATCGCCGCGGTGGCGCTGGTGGTGGCGTTCCTGCGCTGGCGCGGCCGCTGGTTCACCCAGTGGATCGGGCTCACCACCCGCTACACCTTCCGGTCGCACTCGCGCACCACCAAGCCCGTCGACCCGGTGACCATGGAGGAGCAGCTCGCCGCCGCCGAGGAGGTGACCGCGGTCACCGGCCCGGACGACGCGCGGGTGGCGCTGCTGCGGCTGGCCGTGCCGGACCTGGTGGTGGCGCACGGCGCCGACCACGAGCGCAGGCCGCTCGGCCTGGCCTGGCACGAGGGCACCTGGACCGCGGTGCTGCTGGTCGACCCGGCGCCCGCCCTGGTGAGCGCGGTCGGCTCCACGCCGAGCCTGCCGCTGGGCGCGCTGGCGCCGTGCCTGGAGGACCGCGGGGTGGTGCTCGACGCGATCCAGGTGATCTGGCACTGCTACCCCGGCAGCGTGGCGCTGCCGCCGAACTCCCCCGCCCTGGCCTCCTACCTGGAGGTGCTGGGCCCGCTGCCCGCGGCCGCCCGGCGCACCACCTGGGTGGCGGTCCGGCTGGACCCGCGGCGCTGCCCGGCGGCGGTGCGCGAGCGCGGCGGCGGTGTCGTCGGCGCGCACCGGGCGCTGATCGGCGCCCTGTCCCGGGTGCGCAACGCGCTGGAGTCGCGCGGCGTGCCGACCCGGCCGCTGGACCCCGACGAGCTGCTGCGCGCGGGCATCTCCTCCGCCGAGCTGACCGGGGTCGCCGGGTCGACCGACCGGGTGGAGCTGCGCGAGCGCTGGACCGGGGTCACCGCGGCGGGCATCGGGCACGCCAGCTACGCGATCACCGGCTGGCCGCAGGGCAAGGTGGCGACCAGCCTGAACGCGCTGACCGGGGTGCGCGCGCTGTCGGCGACGGTGGCGATGTCGATCTCCCCCGGCACCGACGACGACCAGGTCGGCCTGCGCGGGCTGGTGCGGGTCAGCGCCCGCAACCCCGACGAGCTGAGCCTGGCCGACGAGCGGCTGACCGCGATCTCCGACCGGCTCGGCATCACCCTGACCCCGCTGCGCGGCCTGCAGGTGGCCGGGCTGGCGGCAACACTTCCGCTGGGAGGCCGGGCATGAGCGGGTCGAGCAGGCTGCTGGACACCCAGGGCGGCGGGGCGAGCATCGCCCCGGAGTTCCTGGTGTCGCCGGACATGCTGGACGCGGTGAGCCCCTCCGGTGACCGCGGCGGCATGGTGCTGGGCTCGGGCTTGCAGGGCGAACCGCTGACGATCTCCGCGCTGCGGCCCGCGCCGACCAGGATCGTGCTGGTCGGCGGGCTGTACCTGGCCCGGCAGGTGGCGCTGCGGGCGATGGCCGTCGGCGCCTGGGTGGTGGTCGCCACCGGGCGGCCCGCGGCCTGGCAGATGTTGCAGAAGGCGGCGGGCGAGGGCCCCGACGGGCGGCTGGCGCCGCTGGTGCAGATCCGGCGGCTGAGCCCGGTGGAGCTGCCCCGGCCGTCCGAGGACGGCCCGCTGATGGTGGTGCACGACGGCGGCCCGACCCCGCAGGAGCTGTTCCCGCCGCGCACCCCGTGGCAGACCACGGTGTACGTGCTGCCCTACATGCACCCGCAGGCGGGGGCGACGGCGAACGCGGCCGACCTGGTGCTGCTGCAGCGGCTGCCGGTCGGGCAGGCGCAGCTCGCGGCGCGGATCTGGCGGCTGCCGCCGCCGATGGTGCAGCAGCTCACGTCGCTGGCCGACGACCAGGTGGTGGCCCTGGGCCGCAACCTGTGGAAGCCGCTGCGGCTGGTCACCACGCAGAAGGAGCAGCAGATCCTGGGCCCGGTCCGGCGCGGCGACTGAGCAGGTCGCAACCGGTTCCACGAACCCCCACCGCCCCGGCGGTGGGGGTTCGTCCGTTCGAAGTGTCCGGTGGGCACTGGATCGACCAAAAGGCGCATTCCGTTGCCGGCGGCGGCCAACTGTTCATAAGTGGCGTGGGCAAATCCCCGACGCGCCTTGCGTCGGAAATGCGCGTTCGCCACTGTTGTGCTCAGTTCGCGCGAACAGACGTTGACCAGCATCTCTCCAGCACGCGGCCCGGTTGTGAGGGCCTCCGCCGCCGCGTGCCCCCTGCTTGAAGGAGCCATGCACATGCGTTTGTCTCGCACTGCCTTACAGCGCTTCGCCGGTGTGGGCCTGACCGCCGCCGCGACCCTCGCGGCGAGCGTGTCGCTGGCCGCGCCCGCCTCCGCCGCCCAGGGCACGATCCTGGGCGCGGACCGGGCAGGCGTCGTCCCCGGCAGCTACATCGTCGTGCTCAAGAACGGCCTGTCGGCCGCGGCGAGCACCGACGGCCTCGCCGCCGCCTACGGCGGCCAGGTCGGGCACCGCTTCTCCTCGGTCAACGGGTTCTCCGCGAAGATGTCCGAGACCCAGGCCAAGAAGCTCGCCGCCGACCCGTCGGTCGCCTACGTCGAGGCCGACCAGGTCGTGCGGATGTCGGTCGACCAGACCAACCCGCCGTCCTGGGGCCTGGACCGCATCGACCAGCGGGACCTGCCGCTCAACAGCGTCTACTCGTACGCGACCACCGCGTCGAACGTGAACGCCTACATCATCGACACCGGCATCAACTTCCCGCACAGCGACTTCGGTGGCCGCGCGGTCAGCGGCACCGACAAGGTGGACAACGACAACGACGCCACCGACTGCCAGGGCCACGGCACGCACGTGTCCGGCACCGTCGGCGGCTCGGCGTACGGCGTGGCCAAGGGCGTCAAGCTGATCGGCGTGCGGGTGCTCGACTGCAACGGCTCCGGCACCACCGCGGGTGTCATCGCGGGTGTGGACTGGGTGACCGCGAACGCGGTGAAACCCGCCGTGGCCAACATGAGCCTGGGTGGCGGCGCGTCGACCACCCTGGACAACGCGGTGACCGCCTCGATCGCCTCCGGTGTCACCTACGCCGTCGCGTCGGGCAACTCCAACGCCAACGCGTGCAACTACTCCCCCGCCCGCGTGCCCACGGCGATCTCGGTGAACGCCTCGGACCGCAACGACGCCAGGGCGAGCTTCTCCAACTTCGGCACCTGCACCGACATCTTCGCGCCCGGCGTGGGCATCACCTCGGCGTGGATCGGCGGCACCTCCGCCACCAACACCATCAGCGGCACCTCGATGGCCTCCCCGCACGTCGCGGGCGGCGCGGCGCTGTACCTGGCCGCCAACCCGACCGCCACCCCGGCGCAGGTCGCCTCGGCGCTGATCGCGGCCTCCACCCCGAACAAGATCACCAACCCGGGCAACGGCTCGCCGAACCGGCTGCTGTACACCGGCACCGGCGGCACCACCCCGCCCGGACCGGGCTGCGCCGCGGTCACCAACGGCACCGCCACCAACATCCCGGACCTCAGCACGATCAACAGCAACATCACCGTCTCCGGTTGCTCCGGCAACGCGGGTTCGGCCTCGACGGTGTCGGTGAACATCACCCACACCTACCGCGGTGACCTCACCATCACCCTCGTCGCGCCGGACAACTCCACCTACCTGCTGAAGAACTCCAGCAGCTCGGACGGGGCGGACAACGTCGTCGCGACCTACACGGTGAACCTGTCCGGCGAGCCCGCCAACGGCGTCTGGAAGCTCCGGGTCGCCGACGTGTACGCGGGTGACATCGGCAAGCTGAACACCTGGACGCTCGACCTCTGAGCGGCCCTGACCGGCTGGACCACGGCGAACGGCCCGGACTCCCCCGAGTCCGGGCCGTTCGCCTGCCCGCGCGGCGCCTGCCGCGGTGGGCTCAGAGGGTGCGGACCCGGCGGGTGAGTTCGGCGCGGGCCGCCAGGTCGGCGTCGGCCGGGTAGTCCACCCCGACCAGGGCCAGGCCGTGCGCCGGGGCGACGGTGATGGCGCTGGGGCGCTCGGTGGCCGTCAGCATCCCGGCGGGCCAGCCGGGGGGCTTGCGGCCCTCGCCGACCGCCAGCAGCGCGCCGACCAGGCTGCGGACCATGGAGTGGCAGAAGGCGTCGGCGGACACCCTGGCCTCCAGGGTGCCGTCGGCCGCGCGGGACCAGTCCAGGCGCTGGAGCTCGCGGATGGTGGTGGCGCCCTCGCGGCGCTTGCAGAAGGCCACGAAGTCGTGCTCGCCCAGCAGCAGCGCCGACGCGGCGTTGAGCGCGTCCAGGTCCAGCGGGCGGGGCCAGGTGACGACGTGGTTGCGGCGCAGCGGGTCGGCGCTCGCCTGGTGGTCGCACACGCGGTAGGCGTAGTGGCGGCGCAGGGCGGTGAACCGGGCGTCGAACTCCGGTGGGACGGGGGTGGCGGCGCAGACGCGGACGTCCGCGGGCAGCGCGCGGGCCAGCCGGGGCACCAGGACGCCCAGGTCGACGTCGGTGGGCAGGTCGACGTGGGCGACCTGGCCGGTGGCGTGCACGCCCGCGTCGGTGCGGCCCGCGACCGTCAGCCGGACGTCGAGGCGCAGCACCAGCGACAGCGTGTCCTCCAGGACCCCGCACACCGTGCGGCGGTCGGGTTGGCGGGCCCAGCCGGAGAAGTCGGTGCCGTCGTAGGCGATGTCGAGGCGCACCCGTCGAACACGGACGAGCCCGCCGCCCCCGGTGGGGGTGACGGGCTCGTCCGCGGTGTGCTGCGAGGTCAGGACTTGTCCTTGGCGCCCTCGGCGGGCTCCTCGGCGGCGTCCTTGGTGGACGACTCGGGCGCCTCGGCGTCCTGGTCGACCACGGCGGCCTCAGCGGGGGCCTCGGTGGTGGCCGCGTCGGTCTCGTCGACCTTGGCGTCCTCGACCGGGGCGTTCGCCTTCGGCTCGTCCTTGGCGAACCTGGTCTTGCGGGCGGCCTCGGCCTCGGCGGTGACCGTCTTCTCCTGGATCAGTTCGATGACCGCCATGGGGGCGTTGTCGCCCTTGCGCGGCATCGTCTTGGTGATCCGGGTGTAACCGCCCTTGCGGTCACTGAAGAACGGGCCGATCTCGACGCAGAGGCGCTGCACGACGTCCTTGTTGCGGATCACCTTCATGATCTCGCGGCGGTTGTGCAGGTCGCCGACCTTGGCCTTGGTGATCAGGCGCTCGGCGTACGGGCGCAGGCGCTTGGCCTTGGCCTCGGTCGTGGTGATCCGGCCGTGCTCGAACAGCGCGGTGGCCAGGTTGGCCAGCAGCAGCCGCTCGTGCGCGGGGCCCCCGCCGAAGCGGGCGCCCTTCGTGGGGGTGGGCATTGCTTGCTCCTTGTGGAAATCCGCGGCTCAGGCGTCCTCGCGGACGACTCAGAGCTGCTCCGTCTCTGCGTAGTCCTGGCCGTCATCGGTGCCGGTGTCCGCGGTGTCCGACCAGCCGTCGGTCGCGTAGTCCGCCGCAGCGGCCGTCGGGTCGAACCCGGGCGGGCTGTCCTTGAGCGCCAGGCCCAGACCGACGAGCTTCATCTTGACCTCGTCGATGGACTTGGCACCGAAGTTGCGGATGTCCAGCAGGTCCGCCTCGCTGCGCGACACGAGTTCACCCACGGTGTGGATGCCCTCGCGCTTGAGGCAGTTGTAGGAGCGGACGGTGAGGTCGAGGTCCTCGATCGGCATCGCGTAGGCGGCGATGGTGTCCGCCTCCTGCGGCGAGGGGCCGATCTCGATGCCCTCGGCGTCCACGTTCAGCTCGCGGGCGAGCCCGAACAGCTCGACCAGCGTCTTGCCCGCGGACGCGACCGCGTCGCGCGGGGTGATCGACGGCTTGGTCTCGACGTCGAGGATCAGCTTGTCGAAGTCGGTGCGCTGCTCGACGCGGGTGGCCTCGACCTTGTACGTCACCTTGAGCACGGGCGAGTAGATGGAGTCGACCGGGATCCGGCCGATCTCCGCGCCCGCCTGCTTGTTCTGGACCGCCGGGACGTAGCCGCGACCGCGCTCGACCACGAGCTCGATCTCCAGCTTGCCCTTGCCGTTCAGGGTGGCGATGTGCAGGTCGGGGTTGTGCACCGTGACGCCCGCGGGCGGCACGATGTCGCCCGCGGTGACCTCGCCGGGGCCCTGCTTGCGCAGGTACATCGTCACCGGCTCGTCCTCCTCGGAGGAGACCACCAGCTCCTTGAGGTTCAGGATGACGTCGGTGACGTCCTCCTTCACCCCGGGGACGGTGGTGAACTCGTGCAGCACGCCGTCGATGCGGATGCTCGTGACCGAGGCACCCGGGATCGACGAGAGCAGCGTGCGGCGCAGCGAGTTGCCGAGCGTGTAGCCGAAACCGGGCTCGAGCGGCTCGATGACGAAGCGGGAGCGGGTCTCGACGACCGGCTCCTCGGCCAGGGTGGGACGCTGTGAGATGAGCACTCTGGGTTCTTCCTTCCCTGTGGGCGCCCGCTATTTGACGCCCGGACTGATTGGGATGCCCGCGCGCGCTCCCCGTCCGAAGGGGGTGTGCGCGCGAGCGGGGCGGCGGCTCCTGCGCCGCCGCCCCCACGCGATCACTTCGAGTAGAGCTCGACGATCAGCTGTTCCTGCACGGGCACGTCGATCTGCGCGCGCTCGGGCAGCTGGTGCACCAGGATCCGCAGGTTGGACTGCACGACCTGCAGCCAGCCCGGGATCGGGCGGTCGCCGAAGGACTCCTTGGCGGCCACGAACGGCAGCGTCGACAGCGACTTGGGCTTGACATCGATGATGTCGAACTTGCTCACCTGGAACGACGGGATGTTGACCTTGCGGCCGTTCACGATGAAGTGCCCGTGGCTGACGAGCTGGCGGGCCTGGCGCCGGGTGCGCGCGAGACCCGCGCGGTACACGACGTTGTCCAGGCGGGACTCCAGAAGCTGGAGCAGGACCTCACCGGTCTTGCCCTGGCGGCGCACGGCCTCCACGTAGTACTTGCGGAACTGCTTTTCGAGGACGCCGTAGGTGTAGCGCGCCTTCTGCTTCTCCTGGAGCTGAAGCAGGTACTCGCTCTCCTTGATCCGCCCGCGGCCGTGCTGGCCCGGGGGGTAGGGGCGGCGCTCGAACGCCTGGTCCCCACCGACGAGGTCGACCTTGAGGCGACGCGAGATGCGCGTCGCGGGCCCGGTGTAGCGTGCCATTTCTTGTTACTCCTCCCCGTTCCTCAGACCCGGCGCCGCTTGGGCGGGCGGCAGCCGTTGTGGGGCTGCGGGGTCACGTCCTGGATGGTGCCGACCTCGAGGCCCGCCGCCTGCAGCGAGCGGATCGCGGTCTCCCGGCCGGAGCCGGGGCCCTTCACGAACACGTCGACCTTCTTCATGCCGTGCTCGGCGGCCTTGCGGGCGGCGCTCTCGGCGGCCATCTGCGCCGCGAACGGCGTGGACTTGCGCGAGCCCTTGAAACCGACGTGGCCGGAGGAGGCCCACGCGATCACGGCACCGGTCGGGTCGGTGATGGACACGATGGTGTTGTTGAACGTGCTCTTGATGTGAGCGTGCCCGTGGGCGACGTTCTTCTTTTCCTTGCGCCGGACCTTCTTGGCTCCGGCGCCGGTACGCGACTTGGGGGGCATGTCTTCGGGTATCTCCTACTCGGACCGCGAGGTGGTGATCTCAGGAGCGGCGTCCCGGATGATGGATCCGGCGTCCTTGTACAGGTCGCGCAGGGCGGCCGGGCGGGCACACCTGGGCGCGACGGTGTAGGCCATGAAGGACCTGTTGCGACGTCGGCGCTGCGGCACGACGTGCGACACGGACTCGCAGCTCTTGCTCACTTCTTGCCGGCCTTCTTCTTGCCGGCGACCGTCTTCTTGGGGCCCTTGCGGGTGCGGGCGTTGGTCTTGGTGCGCTGTCCGCGCACCGGCAGACCGCGGCGCCACCGCAGGCCCTCGTAGCAGCCGATCTCGATCTTCCGGCGGATGTCGGCCTGGACCTCGCGGCGCAGGTCACCCTCGACCTTGAAGTTCTGGTCCATGTACTCGCGGAGCTTGATCAGGTCCTCGTCGGAGAGGTCCTTGGCCCGCAGGTCGGGGTCGATGTTCGTGGCGGCCAGCAGCTCCTTGGAGCGGGTGCGGCCGATCCCGAAAATGTAGGTCAGCGCGATCTCCATCCGCTTTTCGCGGGGGAGGTCGACGCCGGCGAGTCGTGCCATCTCGGCGTTGTCTCCTCTGTGTCTTCCCCAGGTTTGCTCCCCCACCACCCCGGACCGACTCAAGGTCCGGGACCCGGCCTGGGGTCCGGGCGTGCTCCGGGTCCGTGTGACCCGACAGGTTGGGGGAGGCCTTCTTCGTTGCTCTGGCTGTGCGTCTGGTCTGCGACCGGGCGCTCGGCGGTGATCAGCCCTGGCGCTGCTTGTGGCGCAGGTTCTCGCAGATCACCATGACCCGGCCGTGACGGCGGATCACCTTGCACTTGTCGCAGATCTTCTTGACGCTCGGGTTGACCTTCACGTCTGCTGTTCTCCTGCTTCGGCCGTGGCTGCCCGGTCCGGGGGGACCGGGAGGCTCGTCACTTGTAGCGGTAGACGATGCGGCCGCGGGACAGGTCGTAGGGCGAGAGCTCCACGACTACCCGGTCCTCCGGCAGGATGCGGATGTAGTGCTGCCGCATCTTGCCGCTGATGTGTGCCAGGACCTTGTGGCCGTTCTCCAACTCGACGCGGAACATCGCGTTGGGGAGTGGCTCGACCACGCGGCCTTCGACCTCGATGGCCCCGTCCTTCTTGCCCATGTCCTCCGCGTTTCGTGACGTTGGTTCGCTGTTGGGTGGCTGGTGCTTGTCGTGCTGGTCCTGCTCCCCGGCGGGCGCGCGGCACGGCAGCAGGAACTGCACCGGGCGACGCGCACGACGGATTCGGCGCTGAGCGCCACCGGTCAAGTGTACGCACAGTGCCGACGGGCACGAAATCCGGGTTGCCGATCCGTCAAGAACCGGTGTGAAATTCACTCGATCGAGTCGAGTGCGGCGGAACAACCGCTGGTCAGGCGCCCTCGGGCGCGGTGAGGACCCACGGGCCGTCCTCGGTGATGGCGACCGTGTGCTCCCAGTGCGCGGCGCGGCTGGCGTCGGCGGTGACGACCGTCCAGCCGTCCTCCAGCTCCACCGTCTCCTCGCTGCCCAGGGTGAGCATGGGCTCGATGGCGATCGCCATGCCGACGCGCAGCTTGGGGCCGCGGCCGGGCTTGCCGTAGTTCGGCAGGAACGGGTCCATGTGCATCGAGCTGCCGATGCCGTGGCCGCCGTACTCGCGGACGATGCCGTACTCGCGGCCGTGCGCGCGCTCGGCGGCCAGCGTGGCCGCCTCCACCGCGTGCGAGATGTCCGAGAGCCGGGCGCCCGCGACGGCGGCCTTGATGCCCGCCTCCATGGACAGCCGGGTGGCCGTCGACAGGTCCTCGTCCGCGGCGGAGACCCCGCCGATGGCCAGGGTCACCGCGGAGTCGCCGTGCCAGTCGTCGAGGATCGCCCCGCAGTCGACCGAGAGCAGGTCACCCTCGGCCAGCACCTGCGACTTCGCCGGGATGCCGTGCACGATCTGCTCGTTGACCGAGGCGCAGATGCTCGCCGGGAAGCCGTGGTAGCCCTTGAAGGACGGCACGGCGCCCGCGTCGCGGATGGTCTGCTCGGCGATCTCGTCCAGCTCGGCGGTGCTCACCCCGGGCTTGGCCGCGGCGGTGACCTCGGCGAGCGCCCTGGCCACCACCAGCCCGGCCGCGCGCATCGCCTGCAGCTCGGCGGGCGACTTGATCTCGATCATCCGGGCCTTCCAGGTCGCGAGCGCCATCCGGAAAGCGCTGAAACCACCGCTCATCCCCGGTCGCGCAGGGCCGCCAGGACCCGGTCGGTGATCTCGTCGACCTCGCCGACCGCGTCCAGCGTGATCAGCTTGTCGGCGTAGTACTCCAGCAGCGGGGCGGTCTCCTTGCGGTAGACGTCCAGCCGGTGGCGGATCACGTCCTCGCTGTCGTCGACCCGGCCGCGGCCGAGCAGCCGCCCGACCACGACGTCCTCGTCGATCTTGAACTCGACCACGGCGTCCAGGTCGGTCTCGCCGAGGGCGTCGCGCAGGAAGTCGGCCTGGCCGGTGTTGCGCGGGAAGCCGTCGAGCAGGAAGCCCGGTCGGGTGTCCTCGTCGGCGAGCCGGACGCGGACCATCTCGTTGGTGATCTCGTCGGGGACCAGGCCGCCGCTGTCGATGATCGCCTTGACCCGCTGGCCCAGCTCGGTGTTGTTCGCGATGTGCGCTCGGAAGAGGTCACCCGTGGAGATGTGCGGTACGCCGAGCTGGCGGCTGAGCGCGGTCGCCTGGGTTCCCTTGCCCGCACCGGGCGGGCCGACGAGCACAACACGAGTCACTTGAGGAACCCTTCGTAGTTACGCTGCATGAGCTGGCTCTCGATCTGCTTCACGGTGTCCAAGCCGACGCCGACCATGATGAGCACCGCCGTGCCGCCGAACGGGAAGTTCTGGTTCTGCCCGTTGCCCGCCACTTCGAGGAAGAAGTTCGGCAGCACCGCGATGATGCCGAGGTAGAGCGAACCGGGCAGGGTGATCCGGCTCAGGACGAACTGCAGGTACTCCGAGGTGGGGCGCCCGGGGCGGATGCCGGGGATGAAGCCGCCGAACTTCTTCATCTCGTCGGCGCGCTCGTTCACGTTGAACGTGATGGTGATGTAGAAGTACGTGAAGAAGATGATCAGCAGGAAGTACACGCTGATGTGCACCCAGCTGTCCTGCTTCACGATGTAGTTCGCGATGAAGTTCTGCCAGCCCGCGCCGTCCGCGCCGACCAGGCGCGAGATCAGGTCCGGCAGGTACAGCAGCGACGAGGCGAAGATGACCGGGATGACGCCCGCCTGGTTGACCTTGAGCGGCAGGTAGGTCGAGGTCCCGCCGTACATGCGGCGGCCGATCATGCGCTTGGCGTACTGCACCGGGATGCGGCGCTGGCCCTGCTCGACGAACACCACGCTGGCGATGATCAGCAGCGCGAACACGCAGACGACGGTGAAGATCACGCCGCCCTTGTCCAGGATGGCGGCGCCCTCGGCCGGGATGCGGGCCGCGATGTTGATGAACATCAGCAGGGACATGCCGTTGCCGATGCCGCGCTCGGTGATCAGCTCGCCGAACCACATGATGATCGCGGTGCCCGCGGTCATCACGATCACGATCACGATCAGCGTGAAGATGTTGCTGTTCGGGATGATCGGGTCCTGACAGTTCGCGAAGAGCTGCCCGCGGTCGGCCATCGCCACGATGCCGGTGGCCTGCAGGATCGCCAGGGCGATCGTCAGGTACCGGGTGAACTGGGTCAGCCTGCCCTGGCCGGACTGGCCTTCCTTCTTCAACTGCTCGAACCGCGGGATGACCACGGTGAGCAGTTGGATGATGATGCTCGCGGTGATGTAGGGCATGATGCCCAGCGCGAAAACGGACAACTGGAGCAGCGCACCGCCGCTGAACAAGTTCAGCAGCTGCACGACGCCCTGGTCGTCGACGTTCTCCAGGCACCGCTTGACGTTCGGGTACGACACACCGGGCGACGGGATCGTCGCGCCCACCCGGTAGATCGCGATGATCATGAGGGTGAACAGGATCTTGCGGCGCAGGTCCGGCGTCGCGAGAGCCGAGCGGAAGGCGCTGAGCACCGCAAGAACCTCCTCGGCGTCACCGGCAACTCGGTGCCGGTGAACGGCTGGAGCCGACTGGTCAGCCGGCACGTACACGAAGTTCCCGGCCGACCGCTCGGCGGCAGGACGGGAACGCTCCGGGGGACAGGGCTCCCGCAGCGTGCTCCCGACTCTAACAGCACGCGCGACAGATGCTGAAGCCCTGGCACGACTCAGCCCGACGGTAACCACACGTCGATTTAACACGTATGATTTCGAACAGGGTTCGCACGTGCACTTATTCGCCTCAGTACAACAACGAAGGGGGTGCGGCAAGCCGCACCCCCTTCACATGTCAAATATCAGGAGTCGTGATTGCAGGGGATGTCACCGACCTGCGTGTAGATACCATTGTCCAGCCTGTAGAAGGTGCCACAAGTTTCATTCGACCAAGCAGCACCCATGCTGACCGTTCCAAGGCTATAGCACTTGGAGGAGTCGCTCGAGTTTCGATACTGAGCCGTGTTGTACTTGTTCCAGACCTTGAAGTGACCGTACAAACATCCGGAGAGCATCCGCACAGTGATGTTGTAGTTGCAACTCCGAACCAGGATCGTGTTTCCGAACCCCCCATCCAAGCAGGACTGCGCCGACTCCGTGCCCGCACCACCGTCACTCGCTTGGGTCACCGCCACCGGGACCCCGGCAGGTGCAACAGCAGGTAGAGCAGCAGTTGCACTGGAAACAGCCGATCCGGACAGGATGCCCAAGAAGGCAATGAGCATCACTGCAAAAAACTTGATCTTTTTCATTTTTCCCCAGTTGCAATAGATCCAGAATGGTGTCACGTATTACGCCGACAGGACAGACGTTAGCAAAAGAAGGCTGAGTCCACTAAACTATCAGTAAGGACGGTCACCTTCGGTTATGTGACAAAAACCATACAACTGGAGAGGTAACGTTCAAAATTTGACCAATGGGGGCACTCCATGCGAGGCGCTAACTTTCGGTGACTGCATTTTGATCAATTGGACGCATTCAACCCCCCTTTCGGACCAATTGGCGTTCTTATCGTCACTCTGGTGTCCATCTCGAAGAGCAGTGCGCCAAACCGGCCTGTATGTCGATGGGCATCGGTGCGAATCGGCGTGACAGCGGCACGCATCAATCGGAAGGGGATACGCTTGCGCCCCGCTCAACTTGACTCGTTCGAGCGACTGCTGGCCTCTAAGGGGCGCTGCTACTGCCTGGGAGGCGGCAGTGGCATCGCGCCAAAACCACCTTGGAGGCGACAACTGGTGACGAAACTGGTTAACACCTGCCTGACGCACTCATCATGGTGCTGTCGACGGCCCGGCTGTGGACTCATGTACACGAGCACAGCATCGATGGGTTCACAACGAGTGGAAGAAGCTCAATCGAGTGCGCAACCCATCAGGCATAAGCGACCGGTCTGTATTCCTTGAGCCCAGACGGGAGTTGAGGCGCAAAGGTGTGCTGATCTTGCGAACTACACGGTGCTCTGCGCACAAAGCAGGAGGGCCGGAACCCCGTGGGGTTCCGGCCCTTCTGGTGCGTCTGGATCAGACGGTGGTGGCGGTGCCACCGGCCGCGGACAGCTTCTCCGACGCGGAGCCGGAGAACTTGTCGGCGGTGATGTCCAGCTTCACGCCGTTCAGGTCGCCGTTGCCGAGGACCTTGACCAGCGAGCCCTTGCGGACCAGGCCCTTGGCGACGAGGTCGGCGATGCCGACCGTGCCGCCGTCGGGGAACGCCACGGCGATGTCGCCGACGTTCACGACCTGGTACTCGACCCGGAAGCGGTTCTTGAAGCCCTTGAGCTTCGGCAGCCGCATCTGGATCGGCATCTGGCCACCCTCGAAGCGCGCGGGGACGTTCTTGCGCGCCTTGGTGCCCTTGGTGCCTCGACCGGCCGTCTTGCCCTTGGAGCCCTCACCACGACCGACGCGGATCTTGTCGGACTTGGCACCCGGGGCCGGACGCAGGTGGTGGATCTTGATGGCCATGTCAGACCTCCTCGACGGTCACGAGGTGGCGGACGGTGTGGATCAGGCCGCGCACCTCGGGGGAGTCCTCGCGCACGGTGCTCTGCCGGATCTTGCGCAGGCCGAGGGTGCGGAGGGACTCGCGGTGGTTGCGCTTGGTACCGATGCTGCTCTTGACCTGGGTGACCTTGAGCTGCGCCATGGTCAGGCCCCCGTTCCGGCAGCGGCGGCCGCGCGGGCGCGGAGCATGCCAGCGGGTGCCACGTCCTCCAGCGGCAGGCCGCGGCGGGCCGCGACCTCCTCGGGGCGCTGCAGACCGCGCAGGGCCGCCATGGTGGCGTGCACGATGTTGATCGCGTTGTCCGAGCCGAGCGACTTGGACAGCACGTCCTGGATGCCCGCGCACTCCAGCACCGCGCGGACCGGGCCACCGGCGATCACACCGGTACCGGCGGACGCCGGGCGGAGCAGGACGACGCCCGCGGCCTTCTCACCCTGGATGGGGTGCGGGATGGTGCCGCCGATGCGCGGGACGCGGAAGAAGCTCTTCTTGGCTTCCTCGACGCCCTTCGCGATCGCGGCGGGCACCTCCTTGGCCTTGCCGTAGCCGACGCCGACCATGCCGTCGCCGTCGCCGACGACGACCAGCGCGGTGAAGCTGAAGCGCCGACCGCCCTTGACGACCTTCGCGACGCGGTTGATCGCGACCACGCGCTCGAGGTGCGGGGTCTTCTCCTGGGCCTGGCCGCGTCCGCCGTCACGCCGGTCGCGTCCGCCGCGGCGGTCGCCGCGGTCGTTGCCGCCGCCCTGCTGACCGCCGCCCGGGCCGCCCTGCCCGCCGAACTGCCGTGTACGTCCCGGCATCAGGCGTTCCTTCCATCGTTGCTGTACGTCATCAGAACTCCAGCCCCGCTTCGCGGGCCGAGGTGGCCAGCGACGCGATCCGGCCGGTGTACTTGTTGCCGCCGCGGTCGAAGACGACCTTGGCGATGCCCGCGTCCTTCGCCCGGGCGGCGAGCAGCTCGCCGACCTTGGCCGCGCGGGCCTTCTTGTCGCCGTCCACCGCGCGCACGTCGGCCTCCAAGGAGGACGCGGACGCGAGGGTGTGCCCGGCCAGGTCGTCGACGATCTGCGCGGTGATGTGCCGCGAGGACCGGTTCACGACCAGGCGGGGGCGCTCCGAGGTGCCGCTGATCTTCTTGCGGAGCCGGAAGTGCCTGCGGGTCTTGGCGATGCGCCGGGAGGTGGAGACATCCTTGCCCACCGGCTTGCGCTTGGTGACAGTCGCTTCGCTCATGATCACTTACCCGTCTTTCCGACCTTGCGGCGGATCTTCTCGCCCGCGTACCGCACACCCTTGCCCTTGTACGGGTCGGGCTTGCGGAGCTTGCGGATGTTGGCCGCGACCTCGCCGACCTGCTGCTTGTCGATGCCCGAGACGGAGAACTTCGTCGGGCTCTCGACAGCGAAGGTGATGCCCTCGGGGGCGACGACCTTGACCGGGTGGCTGAAGCCCAGGGCGAACTCGAGGTCCGAACCCTTGGCCAGAACGCGGTAACCGACGCCGTGGATCTCGAGCTTCTTCTCGAAGCCCGCGGTCACGCCGACGACGACGTTGTTGACGAGCGAGCGGGTCAGGCCGTGCAGGGCACGGTTCTGGCGCTCGTCGTTGGGCCGCTTGACCTCGAGCGTGCCGTCCTCGGCGCGCTCGACGACGATCGGCTCGGACACCGTCAGCGTGAGGGTGCCCTTGGGCCCCTTGGCGCTGAGCTGCTGCCCGTCGATGGTGATGTCGACCCCGGTCGGGACGGGGATCGGAAGCCTACCGATGCGAGACATGCTGCTACCCCTCCCTTACCAGACGTACGCGAGGACTTCGCCGCCCACGCCCTGCTTGCCCGCTTGCCGGTCGGTCAGCAGGCCACCGGACGTGGAGATGATCGCCACGCCCAGGCCGCCGAGGACCTTCGGCAGGTTGGTCGACTTCGCGTACACCCGCAGACCGGGCTTCGACACCCGGCGCAGACCGGCGATGCTGCGCTCGCGGTTCGGGCCGTACTTGAGGGTGACGACGAGGTTCTTGCCCTTCTCGCCGTCCTCGTCGCGGAAGCCCGCGATGTAGCCCTCGCGCTTGAGGATCTCGGAGATGTGCGCCTTGAGCTTCGAGTGCGGCAGCACGACCTCGTCGTGGTACGCCGAATTCGCATTGCGCAGACGGGTCAGGAAGTCTGCGATCGGGTCGGTCATCGTCATGGGTGACCTGTCAACCTTTCTCGCCGTGGTTCCCTCGCGGGCCTGCGGCGAACTGGGGGTAGAGCGGGCGAGGAGCCCGGGCCCGCGAGGGGCCCGGGGTCCTTACCAGCTGGACTTGCTGACGCCGGGCAGTTCGCCCCGGTGCGCCATCTGGCGCAGGCAGATCCGGCACAGGCCGAACTTGCGGAACACGGAGTGCGGACGGCCGCAGCGGTTGCAGCGGGTGTATGCGCGCACCGCGAACTTCGGCTTGCGAGCGGCCTTGGCGACCAGAGCCTTCTTCGCCATCTCAGTTCTCCTTGAACGGGAAGCCCAGGTGCTTGAGCAGCGCCCGGCCCTCCGCGTCGTTGGTCGCGGTGGTCACGATGGTGATGTCCATGCCGCGCGGGCGGTCGATGGAATCGGGGTCGATCTCGTGGAACATCGACTGCTCGTTGAGACCGAAGGTGTAGTTGCCGTTGCCGTCGAACTGCTTCGGGGACAGACCGCGGAAGTCGCGGATCCGGGGCAGCGCGATGGTGAGCAGGCGGTCGAGGAACTCCCACATGCGGTCGCCGCGCAGGGTGACCCGTGCGCCGATCGGCATGCCCTCGCGCAGCTTGAACTGCGCGATGGACTTGCGGGCCTTGCGGACCTCGGGCTTCTGGCCGGTGATCGTGGCGAGGTCGCGGACCGCGCCCTCGATCAGCTTGCCCTCACGGGCGGCGTCGCCGACGCCCATGTTGACGACGACCTTCACGACGCCCGGGATCTGCATGACGTTCGAGTAGTTGTACTCGTCCCGCAGGGCGACCGCGATCTCCTCGCGGTACCGGGTCTTCAACCGGGGGATGATCTTCTCAGTGGTGGACATGATCAGATCTCCTTCCCATTGCCGTTGGTGCCGCGGGCGACCCGGACCTTGTTGCCCTCGTCGTCGAACTTGTAGCCGACCCGGACGGCCTTGCCGTCGTTGACCAGCATCACGTTGCTGATGTGGATCGGGGCCTCCTGGGTCACGATGCCGCCGGACTGCGCGCCGCGCTGGGTCTGCGAGACCCGCGTGTGCTTCTTGATCCGGTTGACACCCTCGACGAGGACCTTGTTGGTGTCGGGGTAGGCCTGGATGACCTTGCCCCGCGCCCCCTTGTCCTTGCCGGCGATGACGACGACCGTGTCGCCCTTCTTGACCTTGAGCTTGGGCTTCGCCATGTCAGAGCACCTCCGGCGCCAGCGAGATGATCTTCATGAACTTCTTGTCGCGCAGCTCGCGGCCCACCGGGCCGAAGATGCGCGTGCCCCGCGGCTCGCCCTCGTTCTTGATGAGGACGGCGGCGTTCTCGTCGAACCGGATGTAGGAACCGTCGGGACGGCGGCGCTCCTTGACGGTGCGGACGATGACGGCCTTGACGACGTCACCCTTCTTCACACCGGCACCGGGGATCGCGTCCTTGACGGTGGCGACGATGATGTCGCCGATGCCGGCGTAGCGGCGACCGGAGCCGCCGAGAACACGGATGCAAAGGATTTCCTTCGCACCGGTGTTGTCGGCGACCCGAAGCCGCGACTCCTGCTGGATCACTACTTACTCCTGACCATTCGTGGCCTGCCAGATTTCCGACCTGACAGGCTCGGCCTAGCAGAAAACGGAAGTGTTACTTGGCCTTCTCGAGGACCTCGACCAAGCGCCAGCGCTTGGTGGCCGACAGCGGCCGGGTCTCCATCAGCAGGACGCGGTCGCCCACGCCAGCCGTGTTCTCCTCGTCGTGCGCCTTCACCTTGGTGGTGAAGCGCAGGACCTTGGCGTACCGCGGGTGCTTCTTGCGGTCTTCCAGGGCCACGACGACGGTCTTGTCCATCTTGTCCGACACGACCAGGCCCTCGCGGACCTTGCGGTTGTTGCGGACCTCGGTGTTCTCAGCGGTGTTCTCGGTCATGCGGAAGCCTCACTCGACGCCTCATCGGGGGACACCGACAGCCCGAGCTCGCGCTCGCGCATGACGGTGTAGATGCGGGCGATGTCGTGCTTGACGGTGCGCAACCTGCGGTTGTTGTCGAGCTGACCGGTCGCCATCTGGAACCGAAGGTTGAAGAGCTCTTCCTTCGCCTCTCGCAGACGCGCCACGAGCTCCTCATCGGAGAGCTCGCGCATGTCCGCCGCGGTGGTACCCGCTGCCATCAGAAGTCACCACCCTCACGCGTGACGATGCGGCACTTCATCGGGAGCTTGTGGATCGCCCTGCGGAGTGCCTCGCGCGCGATCTGCTCGTTCGGGAAGCTCATCTCGAAGACGACGCGACCCGGCTTGACGTTCGCCACCCAGTACTCCGGCGAACCCTTACCGGAACCCATGCGGGTTTCGGCGGGCTTCTTGGTGAGCGGGCGGTCCGGGAAGATGTTGATCCAGACCTTGCCGCCACGGCGGATGTGCCGGTTGATGGCGATACGAGCGGACTCGATCTGGCGGTTCGTCACGTAGGCGGGCTCAAGGGCCTGGATGCCGAACTCGCCGAAGGTGACCTTCGTGCCGCCCTTGGCAGCACCCGACCGCTTGGGGTGGTGCTGCTTGCGGTGCTTGACCCTGCGCGGGATGAGCACTGGTCAGCCCTCCCCGTTGGAAGCGGTCTCCGCCGCGGGGGCGTCGACCTTCGTCTGCGCCTCGGCGGCCGCGCGGCCCGCCTCGGTGCTGGTGGCGGTGGTGCCCGAGGCACCGGAACGGCGAGCGCGGTTCGGGCGCTCGCGGCGCGGCTCGCGGCGGTTGTCCGGCGCGGCCGAGCGGGGGTTGTTGTCGGCCTCGCGGCGACCGCCGACGACCTCGCCCTTGTAGATCCACACCTTCACGCCGATGCGGCCGAAGGTGGTGCGGGCCTCGAAGAAGCCGTAGTCGATGTCCGCGCGCAGCGTGTGCAGCGGGACGCGACCCTCGCGGTAGTGCTCCGAGCGCGACATCTCGGCACCGCCGAGGCGGCCACCGCACTGCACCCGGATGCCCTTGACCTGCGGCGAACGCATGGCCGACTGGATGGCCTTGCGCATCGCGCGCCGGAAGGACACGCGGTTGGAGAGCTGCTCGGCGGTCACCTGGGCGACGAGCTGGGCGTCAGCCTCGGGGTTCTTGACCTCGAGGATGTTGAGCTGCACCTGCTTCTTGGTGAGCTTCTCCAGCTCGCCGCGGATGCGGTCGGCCTCGGCGCCGCGGCGGCCGATGACGATGCCCGGGCGGGCGGTGTGGATGTCCACCCGCACGCGGTCACGGGTGCGCTCGATCTCCACGCGGGAGATACCGGCGCGCTCCATGCCCTTGGACAGCAGGCGGCGGATCTTGACGTCCTCCGCCACGTACTCGGCGTACTGCTTGTCGGCGTACCAGCGGGACCGCCAGTCGGTGGTGATCCCGAGCCGGAAGCCGTGTGGGTTGATCTTCTGCCCCATTAGCGGGCACCACCCTTCTTCGCGGCCTTGGCCGCAGGCTTCGGCCGGGACTCGACCTCGACCGTGATGTGGCTCGTGCGCTTGCGGATGCGGTACGCGCGACCCTGCGCACGCGGCCGGAAACGCTTCAGCGTCGGGCCCTCGTCGACGAACACCGTCTTGATCCAGAGGGTGTCCGGGTCGAGGCTGAGGTTGTTCTCTGCGTTGGCAATGGCACTGGCGAGCACCTTCGCGACCGGCTCACTTGCCGCAAACGGCGCGAACCGGAGCACTGCCAGGGCCTCGCTGGCGCTACGACCCCTGATGAGCTCAACGACGCGACGCACCTTCATCGGCGTGTCGCGGACGTAGCGAGCCCGAGCGACGGCGCTGGGGTATTCCTCCTGCGCCGTAGCTGCGTTGCGGGCGTTCATCGCTGCTTCCCCTTAGCTCTTTCTCTGCTCTGTGAGTTCGTGCCGACTAGCGGCGGCGGGCCTTGCGGTCGTCCTTGATGTGGCCCTTGAACGTGCGGGTCGGGGCGAACTCGCCCAGCTTGTGACCCACCATGGCCTCGGAGACGAACACCGGGACGTGCTTGCGGCCGTCGTGCACCGCGATGGTGTGGCCCAGCATGTCCGGGATGATCGTGGACCGGCGGGACCAGGTCTTGATGACGGTCTTCTTGCCCGACTCGTTGAGAGCGTCCACCTTCTTGAGCAGGTGGTCGTCCACGAACGGGCCCTTCTTCAGGCTGCGTGGCATTGCTTCTACCTCCCTGCTCAGCGCTTCTTGCCGGTACGCCGGCGGCGGACGATCAGCTTGTCGCTGGGCTTGCGGCGACGGGTGCGGCCCTCGGGCTTACCGGCCGGGTTCACCGGGTGGCGACCACCGGAGGTCTTGCCCTCACCACCACCGTGCGGGTGGTCGACCGGGTTCATCGCGACACCGCGGACGGTCGGGCGCTTGCCCTTCCAGCGCATGCGCCCGGCCTTGCCCCAGTTGATGTTGGCGTGCTCGGCGTTGCCCACCTCGCCGACGGTGGCGCGGCAGCGCACGTCGACGTTGCGGATCTCACCGGACGGCATGCGCAGTTGCGCGTACGGGCCGTCCTTGGCCACGAGCTGCACGCTCGCACCGGCGGACCGGGCGATCTTCGCACCGCCACCGGGGCGGAGTTCGATCGCGTGGATCACGGTGCCGACGGGGATGTTGCGCATCGGCAGGTTGTTGCCCGGCTTGATGTCGGCGCGGGGGCCGTTCTCGATCGGGTCGCCCTGCTTGAGCTTGTTCGGCGCGATGATGTAGCGCTTCTCGCCGTCCGCGTAGTGCAGGAGCGCGATGCGCGCCGTGCGGTTCGGGTCGTACTCGATGTGCGCGACCTTGGCGGGCACGCCGTCCTTGTCGTTGCGCCGGAAGTCGATCAGTCGGTACGCGCGCTTGTGGCCGCCACCCTTGTGCCGGGTGGTGATCCTGCCGTGCGCGTTGCGACCGCCCGTGCCGTGCAGGGGGCGGATCAGCGACTTCTCCGGCGTCGACCGCGTGATCTCGGCGAAGTCCGAGACACTGGAGCCGCGACGACCCGGGGTCGTCGGCTTGTACTTGCGGATTCCCATGTGTTCTCAGTCCCTTACGCGGCCGGGCCGCCGAAGATCTCGATCGGCTTGCTCTCGGCGGACAGCGTGACGATCGCTCGCTTGGTGTCCTTGCGCTTGCCGTACCCGGTGCGGGTGCGCTTGCGCTTGCCGTTGCGGTTGAGCGTGTTCACGCTCACCACCTTGACGCCGAACACCTTCTCGACCGCGATCTTGATCTGGGTCTTGTTGGCGTCCGGGGACACCAGGAAGGTGTACTTGTTCTCCTCGAGCAGCCCGTAGGACTTCTCGGAGATCACCGGCGCGAGAAGGATGTCTCGGTGGTCGGGGATCACTTGTCCTCCTCGGACTGCTCGGCCTCGGCCGACGTGGCCTTCGCCCTGGCGCCGCCCTGGCTGGGGCGGGTGAGGAAGGCGTCGAGCGCGGCCTTGGTGAACACGACGTCGTCGTTGACGAGGACGTCGTAGGTGTTCAACTGGTCCGGCGCGATCACGTGCACGTTGGGCAGGTTGCGCACCGACACCCAGGCGACGTCCTCGGAGCGGGTGAGCACGACGAGCAGGCGCTTGGCGTCGGAGACCGACGCCAGCAGCGTGCGCGCGGTCTTGGTCGACGGGGTGTCCCCCTCGACCAGGCCGGACACGACGTGCACCTGGCCCGCGCGGGCCCGGTCGGAGAGCGCACCGCGCAGCGCGGCGGCCTTCATCTTCTTGGGGGTCCGCTGCACGTAGTCGCGCGGCTGGGGACCGTGCACGACGCCACCGCCGACGAACTGCGGCGCGCGGGTCGAGCCCTGCCGGGCGCGGCCGGTGCCCTTCTGGCGGTAGGGCTTGCGACCACCGCCGGACACCTCGCCCCGGGTCTTGGTGGAGTGCGTGCCCTGCCGGGCGGCGGCCATCTGCGCGACGACGACCTGGTGCATCAGCGGCACGTTGGCCTGCACGTCGAAGATCTCGTCGGGCAGCTCGGCCGTGCCGTCGGTCGTGCCCGCGGGGGTCTTGATGTCAACGCTGGTCATCAGGCACCGCCCTTCGCGGCCGTGCGGAGGAACACCAGGCCGCCCTTGGGGCCGGGAACGGCGCCCTTGAGCAGGATCAGGCCGGACTCGGCGTCGACCCGGTGGACCTTGAGGTTCTGCGTGGTCACCTTCACGTGGCCCATGCGACCGGCCATGCGCAGGCCCTTGAAGACCCGGCCGGGGGTGGCGCAGCCGCCGATGGAACCCGGCGAGCGGTGCTTGCGCTGGGTGCCGTGCGAAGCGCTGAGGCCCTTGAAGCCGTGGCGCTTCATGACACCGGCGGTGCCCTTGCCCTTGGTGGTCCCGGTGGCGTCGATGACCTGGCCCGCCTCGAACACCTCGGCGGTGATCTCCTGGCCGACCTCGTAGCCACCGGCGTCGCTGGTGCGCAGCTCCGCGAGGACGCGGCGCGGGGTCACGCCCGCCTTGGCGAAGTGGCCGGACTCCGGCTTGTTGACCTTGCGCGGGTCGATGGCACCGAAGGCGAGCTGGACCGCGACGTAACCGTCGGACTCCTGGCTGCGAACCTGGGTGACAACGTTCGGACCCGCCTTGACGACGGTCACCGGGACGATCCGGTTGTTCTCGTCGAAGACCTGGGTCATCCCGAGCTTGGTGCCCAGGATTCCCTTCATCTGCCTGTCAGACATGGCTCTTTACTCTCCGCCGCGCGCTTACTGGATGTTGACGTCGACGCTGGCCGGGAGGTCGATGCGCATCAGCGCGTCGACCGTCTTCGGCGTCGGGTCGAGGATGTCGATCAGACGCTTGTGCGTCCGCATCTCGAAGTGCTCGCGCGAGTCCTTGTACTTGTGCGGCGAGCGGATGACGCAGTACACGTTCTTCTCAGTGGGCAGCGGCACTGGCCCCACGACCCGGGCGCCGGTGCGCGTCACCGTCTCCACGATCTTGCGCGCGGACGCGTCGATCGCCTCGTGGTCGTAGGCCTTGAGCCGAATGCGGATCTTCTGTCCCGCCATGGTGGCTTGCCGTTCCTCTTCTCGTTGCGATCCCGGCGGTCCGTGGAGGACCGGTGCCGCGCCGCTTCCCTGTTCACAGTGTGTGGATCCACCGGCTCCCGGTCCACGAGGTCGGGCGTGTCGCGCCCACTTCGCACACCGGTCCCTTGGACGAACTTCGCTTCCTCGGGCTAACCGTGCATCGTGTCTATCGGCGGAACCCTGTGCTTGAGGACCAGGATCCCGACTTCTCGCGCGGGGCGGCCGGTACTAGCACCCGGCCGCCCCCGCAACGAGCAACCCATCAAGGATGCCACACCGCGGTGCGGCAACCAAAACCGGGGGGTCGAAGTCGCCTTCGACCCCCCGGGGGAGCACTACTTGTTGATCTTGGTGACCCGGCCCGCACCGACGGTGCGGCCACCCTCGCGGATGGCGAAGCGGAGACCCTCGTCCATCGCGATGGGCTGGATGAGGTTCACCGACATGCTGGTGGAGTCACCCGGCATGACCATCTCGGTGCCCTCGGGGAGGGTCACCACGCCGGTCACGTCGGTCGTCCGGAAGTAGAACTGCGGACGGTAGTTGTTGAAGAACGGGGTGTGCCGACCGCCCTCGTCCTTGCTCAGGATGACGACCTGGGCCTCGAACTCGGTGTGCGGGGTGGTGGTGCCCGGCTTCACGATGACCTGGCCGCGCTCGATGTCCTCGCGCTTGATGCCGCGGAGCAGGAGGCCGACGTTGTCGCCCGCCTGGCCCTGGTCGAGCAGCTTGCGGAACATCTCGACACCGGTGACGGTGGTCTTCTGCGCCTTCTCGCGGATGCCGACGATCTCGACTTCCTCGTTGACGTTGACGATGCCGCGCTCGATGCGGCCGGTGGCCACGGTGCCGCGACCGGTGATGGTGAAGACATCCTCGACCGGCATGAGGAACGGCTTGTCCGTCTCGCGCTCGGGCTGGGGGATGTTCTCGTCCACCGCGTCCATCAGCTCGATGAGGCGGGCGCCCCACTCGGCGTCGCCCTCAAGGGCCTTGAGCGCCGAGACGCGCACGACCGGGAGGTCGTCGCCGGGGAAGTCCTGCGCGGACAGCAGCTCGCGCACCTCGAGCTCGACGAGCTCCAGGATCTCCTCGTCGTCCACCATGTCGGCCTTGTTCAGGGCCACCACGATGTAGGGGACGCCGACCTGGCGGGCCAGCAGCACGTGCTCGCGGGTCTGCGGCATCGGGCCGTCGGTGGCCGCCACGACCAGGATGGCGCCGTCCATCTGGGCCGCACCGGTGATCATGTTCTTCACGTAGTCGGCGTGCCCGGGGCAGTCGACGTGCGCGTAGTGGCGGTTCTCGGTCTGGTACTCGATGTGCGCGATCGAGATGGTGATACCGCGCTGCTTCTCCTCCGGCGCCTTGTCGATCTCGTCGAACGGCGTGAAGGGGTTCAGGTCGGGGTACTTGTCGTGCAGGACCTTCGAGATGGCCGCGGTCAGCGTGGTCTTGCCATGGTCGATGTGACCAATGGTGCCGATGTTGACGTGCGGCTTGGTCCGCTCGAACTTGGCCTTCGCCACTGGACTGTCCTCCTGGACTGGATTTGCTTTCTTCCGCTGCGGGGACGGACGTTATCCGGCCGGCCTCGGAAGCGGCTCATTAGGGTCTGTGCGGACCGGGGGTGACCCCCCGGAGAACCGCACTAAAGTGCGGTGCTCCGGGGAGCAACCCCGCAAACTCGGGGGAGTGAGCGCACGCTCACTCGCCGGTGGCCTTGGCGATGATCTCCCTCGCCACGCTCGCGGGAACCTCGGCGTAGGAGTCGAACACCATCGAGTAGTTGGCGCGGCCCTGGGTCTTCGACCGCAGGTCGCCCACGTACCCGAACATCTCCGACAGCGGGACCAGGGCCTTCACGATCCGGGCACCGCTGCGCTCCTCCATGGCCTGGATCTGGCCGCGGCGGGAGTTGAGGTCGCCGATGACCTCGCCCATGTAGTCCTCGGGCGTGGTGACCTCGACGGCCATCAGGGGCTCCAGGATGACCGGACCCGCCTTGCGGGCGGCTTCCTTCATCGCCATGGAACCCGCGACCTTGAACGCCATCTCGGACGAGTCGACCTCGTGGTACGCACCGTCGAGCAGGGTCAGCTTCAGGCCCACCAGCGGGTAGCCCGCCAGCACGCCGTACTGCATGGCGTCCTGCGCACCGGCGTCGACCGAGGGGATGTACTCCCTGGGCACGCGGCCACCGGTGACCTTGTTGTCGAACTCGTAGAGCGCGCCGTCCGTGGTGGCCAGCGGCTCCAGCTTGATGACGACCTTCGCGAACTGGCCCGATCCACCGGTCTGCTTCTTGTGGGTGTAGTCCAGCTTCTCGACCGTCTTGCGGATGGTCTCGCGGTAGGCCACCTGCGGCTTGCCGATGTTGGCCTCGACCTTGAACTCGCGCCGCATGCGGTCGACGAGGATGTCGAGGTGCAGCTCGCCCATGCCCGCGATGATCGTCTGGCCGGTCTCCTGGTCCAGGTTGACCTTGAAGGTGGGGTCCTCCTCGGCCAGCTTCTGGATCGCGGTGCCCAGCTTCTCCTGGTCCGCCTTCGTCTTCGGCTCGATGGCCACCTGGATCACGGGGTCCGGGAAGGTCATCGACTCGAGCACGATCGGGTTCGCCGGGTCGCACAGGGTGTCACCGGTCGTGGTGTCCTTCAGCCCGATCACGGCGTAGATGTGACCGGCGCTGGCGGTGTCGACCGGGTTCTCCTTGTTGGCGTGCATCTGGAACAGCTTCCCGATGCGCTCCTTGCGGTCCTTGGTCGAGTTGATGACCTGCGAACCGGAGGCGAGCTTGCCCGAGTACACCCGGACGTAGGTCAGCTTGCCGAAGAACGGGTGCACGGCGATCTTGAACGCCAGGGCCGAGAACGGCTCCTCGGTGTTCGGCGCGCGGGTCGCCTTGGTCTCGCCGTCGAGCAGCGTGCCCTCGACCGGCGGGACGTCCAGCGGCGCGGGCAGGTAGTCGATCACGGCGTCGAGCATGGGCTGCACGCCCTTGTTCTTGAACGCCGAGCCGCACAGCACCGGGTAGGCGAGCCTGCCGGTGACGATCGCGCGGATACCGGTCTTGATCTCCTCGACGGTCAGTTCCTCGCCACCGAGGTACTTCTCCATCAGCGCGTCGTCGGTCTCGGCCACGGCCTCGATGAGCGCCTCGCGGTACTCGGCGGCCTTGTCGGCCAAGTCC
This sequence comes from Actinokineospora sp. PR83, assembly GCF_021056305.1. Taxonomy (NCBI): domain Bacteria; kingdom Bacillati; phylum Actinomycetota; class Actinomycetes; order Pseudonocardiales; family Pseudonocardiaceae; genus Actinokineospora; species Actinokineospora sp. PR83. The sequence goes on along the minus strand of NZ_JAJCXD010000029.1, from coordinate 13,406 downwards.
GCGGGGATCTCCTCGACGGCGTAGTCCTCGCCCTTCTGGACCTCGCCGCGCCAGGTGAGGGCGCGCATCTCGACCAGGTCGACGACCCCGATGAAGTCGCTCTCGGAGCCGATCGGCAGCTGGATCGGCAGCGGCTTGGCGCCGAGGCGCTCGGAGATGGTGCGCACGGTGAAGTAGAAGTCCGCGCCCAGCTTGTCCATCTTGTTGACGAAGCAGATGCGCGGGACGTCGTACTTGGTGGCCTGGCGCCAGACCTGCTCGGACTGGGGCTCGACACCCTCCTTGCCGTCGAAGACCGCGACGGCGCCGTCCAGCACGCGCAGCGAGCGCTCCACCTCGACGGTGAAGTCGACGTGCCCGGGGGTGTCGATGATGTTGATCTGGTGGTTCTTCCAGAAGCAGGTGGTGGCAGCCGAGGTGATCGTGATGCCCCGCTCCTGCTCCTGCTCCATCCAGTCCATGACCGCGGCGCCGTCGTGCACCTCGCCGATCTTGTAGCTGATCCCCGTGTAGAAGAGGATCCGCTCGGTCGTCGTGGTCTTGCCCGCGTCGATGTGGGCCATGATCCCGATGTTGCGGACCTTGGCCAGGTCGGTCAGCACGTCGAGTGCCACGGGTGTGTTCCCCTGTCCTTGATGCAGAGCTACGGCGCCGCTGGGGCCCCGACCGGGTGGCCGAGGCCGGTTCTCACCAGCGGTAGTGGGCGAAGGCCTTGTTGGACTCGGCCATCTTGTGCGTGTCCTCGCGGCGCTTGACGCTGGCGCCAAGGCCGTTCGAGGCGTCGAGCAGTTCGTTCTGCAGGCGCTCGATCATGGTCTTCTCGCGGCGGGCCTGGGAGAACGACACCAGCCAGCGCAGCGCGAGGGTGGTCGAGCGACCCGGCTTGACCTCGATCGGCACCTGGTAGGTGGCGCCACCGACGCGGCGGGACTTCACCTCGATGGTGGGCTTCACGTTGTCCAGCGCGCGCTTGAGCGTCACCACGGGGTCGGTGCCGGTCTTCTCCCGGGCACCTTCCATGGCCCCGTAGACGATGCGCTCGGCGACCGAGCGCTTGCCGTCCTTGAGGACCTTGTTGATGAGCTGGGTGACCAACGGCGAGGCGTACACCGGGTCGGAGATAAGCGGCCGCTTAGGGGCCGGTCCCTTGCGGGGCATGTCAGCTCTTCTCCTTCTTCGCGCCGTAGTGGCTGCGCGCCTGCTTGCGGTTCTTCACGCCCTGCGTGTCCAGCGAACCCCGGATGATCTTGTAGCGCACGCCCGGGAGGTCCTTCACACGGCCACCGCGGACGAGCACCATGGAGTGCTCCTGCAGGTTGTGACCCTCACCGGGGATGTACGCCGTGACCTCGATGCCGCTGGTCAGCTTCACGCGAGCGACCTTGCGGAGCGCGGAGTTCGGCTTCTTCGGGGTGGTGGTGTACACGCGGGTGCACACGCCACGCCGCTGCGGGCTCCCCTTGAGAGCCGCAGTCTTCTGCTTGGCGACCTTGTCCTGGCGGCCCTTGCGGACCAGCTGCTGGATCGTGGGCATAGACCGGCTTTCTCTGTTCACTCTCGGCACCCCTGCCGGGCGCCGAAGGCACTGTGTACTTGCGGTTCCTGCTGCTCCGCCCGCCCCCCGAGGTCGGGCGTGTCGCCCGGCCCCGAAGCGTCCGCGGGGTATCACACCATCCCTGCGGGGTTCGGGAGGAACTCCGGCGTGACTGGCAGGAGTCCGATCCCCGACGGTGTGGTTGACACCGGCAGATCACCGACCGCGCGGCACAGGCACACGGACCGACCCGACATGGGTCGGGCACGAGTAGCAAAGATACCCCGACCGTGGACGCGGGGTCAAAACGGGGTGCACTACACCCCGCGGCGACCCCGGGGCGTGCACCGTACAGGGACGAAACCTGTGGCGTTCAACACAGGGCGCCGCCGGGATATTCCCGGCGGCGCCCATCGAGCAGGTGTTCGAACCCGGTTGCGCCCGACCGTCCACAGGGAACGCGGGCGCGCGGTGGAACCGTTGTCAGATACCGCAGCTCGGCGCGGACCAGAACCGACCGGACCGGTTCGCCAGGTGGGTGTGGTCGTTGTGGTCGGGGTAGCCGGGGCCGAGGATCTCGCTGAACCCGTGGTTGCGCGCCTGCTGCGCCAGCTTGCAGAACCCGATGCTCCCGGCGCCGAGGTCCGCCGCGTCGCCGTAGAGGTGCCTGCTGCCCGCCGCTCCCCCGACGGCGCTGTTGCAGGCGTAGCTGCGGAAGCCGCCGTTGACGGTGATCGCCCGGTCGCCCAGGGCGTGCCGCATCGCCTGGAGCTTCCACATCGTGACGAGGGCGTTGGCCTTCGCCGTCGCGGCGGAGACCGCCCCGCCGGACCAGGTCGAGTTGCAGCGGTTCAGCTCGGCGTAGGAGAAGTTGACCGGGGTGCAGTCGGAGTCCTCCAGCGAGGACAGCTTGGCGAAGGTGGCCGGACCCGCGACGCCGTCGGCGCCGAGCCCGTAGGCCTGCTGGAACCGGGTCACGGCGGCCTTGGTGCCCGCGCCGAACTGGCCGTCGATGGCCAGCACCGCGCCGTAGCCCGGGTAGCCGGACACGCGGATCTGCAGTTGGCGCACGTCCTCCCCGGAGGCACCCTGCGACAGGGTGCGCCCGAAGCCGTAGCAACTCGCCGCCGAGGCCGGGGCGGCGCTGACGGTGAGCACGGAGAGGACGGCGGCGGCGATCAGGGGGACGACGGCTAGGAGCCTGGCCAGTCGCTTCACGGGGCACCTCCGGGTGGGTGGAGTGACACCCGGAAGCGTGACGTGGCGGTGAAGCGGCGGTCAACGAATCACGGACCGAATAGGGGATGAGTGGGCCCCACCCCTGCTCGCCGCAGTTCTGGGACCGAGGTCCGGGCGGCAGGCACTTCCCCCACGGGCGTCAAAGCCGCGTGAACCCGGCCCTTGCCGACGTACGCTGCCGGGCGGTACGACCAGCGGGACCGAAGAGGGTCCGGCACAGGGGGAACGATGAGTCATCAGCAACCACTGAGGCCACCTCACCTGCACCAGTACGGCCACCCGCAGCAGCCGTACCCGCAGCAGCCGTACCCGCAGGGGCACCTCCCGTTGGGACATGGTCACCCTCGAAGCCACTACCCACCGCCGAAGCCGAAGTCCCGGGTGGGTCGGTCGAGCCTGCCCGATTTCAAGCCCGACCGATTGTCCAGCTCACCGAGCGCGGCAACTCCCCCGTCACGCGGAACTCGTCCAAGGCTTTGACCACCTCGGCAACGGGCAGACCGCTCCCCGCCGGGTAGTCGACGTTGTTCGTACCGTGGGTACCAGGCGATCTGGGATCGCCGACCGGCCACATCCGTTCGTCTTCGAGCTGACCGTCGACCGGACCGAGATAGCCGAGATAGCCGAAGTCCTCCCGAATCGCGAGGAAAAGAGCATGATCAGGAGCCTTTTCGTCCTCCAGCAGATCCCGGCGCAAGGCCCTGCCGTCATGGATGAGGTAGGCATCGTCGGCACCAGGCTCCCCGAGCCGGGCCACGAACTCGACGACCGCGTCACGGGTGTCAGCTCGCACCTCGTACTCGGAGCCGGGCCCATCCGGCCCATACGTCCTGAAACTCCCCGACAGCGCCTTGATCACAACCTCTGCCTTCCCGTAGCCGAATACTCCCACCGCTGACCGTCGGGACTGACCACCGTCAGTGCGGCGCCTTCGGGCAGCAACGCACCGATGACCTTGGGCAAACGCCGGTGACACTGGTTCAACAAGACAGGCGGATCGGTACCACACGGTGCTCGATCCAGTGCCAAAGTCTCACGCATCATGCCGTGAACCGACATTCGAACGACGAACTGCATCTCGACGTGCGTCGAAAGACCGAGCCCGAGTGCCCGACCACCGATCTCGGTCAAGACTTTCGCCGTCTCGGCGTACCACCGCGTCTTGGTGCCGCTGACGACATCTTCCGTGGTGCCATCACCTCGAACCCAAGCGCCTCGGTCTGGGTCCCCGGGACCGCCGAGCCGACGCGCTGGTGCACGGCCCGAATGGCGATCTCGGCGGCTGGGACCTGGGCCCTTGAGGCGTGGGGTACCGGTGAGGCGGACGGGGTCCCACTTGGTTCAGGTAAGGGCGGTTGTCCGACTGGGCCTGCGGCTGCCGGGGCGTGGTGTCGTGCTGTTTCCTCCAGCATCGCGCGTAGGTCTTCAAGTGTCTGGATCACTGTTTCGGCGAGGAGGAGTGCCGCACGGAGGCGATGAAGGAGCGGATGGTCTCCGACCACGTCGGCGACGGTGTGGCCGATTGCTTCGAGATCAGCCGTCAACGCCAGAGCGGACGCGACCGGCACGTGCTGGGCGAGCACGTGCAGGCGGTCGGCGTCCTCGGGGATCACCCTCGCATGTGGTGCTGGGCCGCGTTCTGGATCTCCTGGCGGAGCTGCTCCATGGAGGAGCCGATGTCGTTGAGGGCGCCCTGGGTTCGGGCGATGGCGCTCTGGATGCTGTTTGCGCTGCTGGTGTCGCCGAGGATGCCTGCGACCTGGGCCTGGACGTTCATGAGTTCGTTGATCAGTCCTTGGACGTGGGCGGTGGGGAGCTGCTCGGCCACGGCGAGGAGCTGCTGGGCCTGGTCTTGGATGGTCATTCTCCTGGTGCTCCTGTCCGGCGATCGGTTGGTGTGGCACGAGGGAAGGCCCCGGACACCTCAAGGGTGTCCGGGGCCTTCTCCGTGGTGACTGCTACTCGGTCAGCGGTAGTCGCGGCCGAAGTCGTAGTCGTCGAGCGGGACAGCCGCGCCGGTGCCGGTGCCGAAGACGTCGGGGGTGTAGTACCCGTCGTCGTAGCTCGGGATGGCGTAGGCGGCCACTCGGGCCTCCTCGGTGGGCTGGACCTGGATGTTGCGGTACTTGTTGATGCCGGTACCGGCCGGGATCAGCTTTCCGATGATCACGTTCTCCTTGAGGCCGACGAGCTTGTCCGAGCGGCCGTTGATGGCGGCGTCGGTCAGCACGCGGGTCGTCTCCTGGAAGGAGGCGGCCGAGAGCCAGGAGTCGGTGGCCAGGGAGGCCTTGGTGATGCCCATCAGGACCGGGCGGCCGGAGGCGGGCTCGCCGCCGGAGGCCACCACGCGGCGGTTCTCGGACTCGAACTGGGCCCGCTCGATGAGCGCGCCCGGCAGGAACTCCGCGGCACCGCTGTCGAGGATCGTGACCCGGCGCAGCATCTGCCGGACGATGACCTCGATGTGCTTGTCGTGGATGGACACGCCCTGCGCCCGGTACACCTTCTGGACCTCGTCCACCAGGTGCAGTTGGGCCTCGCGGGGACCCATGACCCGCAGCACCTCGTGCGGGTCCCTGGTGCCCTCCAGGAGCTGCTGGCCGACCTTCACGTGGTCGCCGTCGGTCAGCGGGCCGTCCGGGGTGGCCGCCAGGCGCTGGCGCTTGGACAGCTTCTCGAAGATGATCTCCTCGCTGCCGTCGTCCGGCGTGAGGGTGATCTTCCAGAAGCGGTCGCCGTCCTCGATCCGCACGCGGCCGTCGACGTCGGCGATGGGCGCCTTGCCCTTCGGGACGCGGGCCTCGAACAGCTCCTGCACACGCGGCAGACCGGTGGTGATGTCGTCGTTGACGACACCGCCCTGCTGGAAGGTGCGCATGGTGAGCTGGGTGCCGGGCTCACCGATCGACTGGGCGGCGACGATGCCGACGGCCTCGCCGATGTCGACGAGCTGGCCGGTGGCCATCGAGCGGCCGTAGCAGGTGGCGCAGACGCCGACCGCGGCCTCGCAGGTCAGCACCGAGCGCACCTTGACCTGGGTGACGCCAGAGCTGATCAGCTTCTCGATCGCCGGGTCGCCGAGGTCGTCGGCGCGGTTGAGCAGCACGTTGCCCTCGGCGTCGGTGACGTCGTCGGACACACAGCGCGCGTAGACCGAGGTCTCCACGTGCTGGTCGCGCAGGACCCTGCCGTCCGGACCGGCCTCGCCCAGCGGCATGACGATGCCGCGGGTGGTGCCGCAGTCGACCTCGCGGACGATGACGTCCTGCGACACGTCCACCAGGCGCCGGGTCAGGTAACCCGAGTCGGCGGTGCGCAGCGCGGTGTCGGCGAGGCCCTTGCGGGCACCGTGCGTGGCGATGAAGTACTCGACCACGGACAGGCCCTCGCGGAAGTTCGCCTTGATCGGCCGGGGGATGAACTCACCGCGCGGGTTGGTCACCAGACCGTTCATGCCCGCGAGCTGCCGGATCTGGGTCATGTTGCCCGCCGCGCCCGACTTGACGATCGTCGGGATCGGGTTGTCGTCCGGGAAGTTCTCCTCCATGGCCTTGGCGACGTCCTCGGTCGCGTTCGACCACACCTTGACCAGTTCGTTGTTCCGCTCGGTCGAGGAGAGCTGGCCGCGCTGGTAGCGCTTCTCGACGATGTCGGCCTTCTTCTCGTACTCGTCGAGGATGCCCTTCTTGGCGGGCGGCACGATGACGTCCGAGATCGCGATGGTGACACCCGAGCGGGTCGCCCAGTAGAAGCCCGCGTCCTTGAGCTTGTCCAGCGTCCGCGCCACGGTGACCATCGGGTACCGCTCGGCGAGGTCGTTGACGATCGCGGCCTGCCGCTTCTTCGGCATCGGCTCGTTCATGAACGGGTAGTCCGCGGGCAGCAGCTCGTTGAACAGCACCCGGCCCAGGGTGGTGTTCGCCAGCCACGGCTGACCCGGTGCCCAGTCCTCGGGCGCCATGCCCGGACCCGGGTTGCGGTCGCTGATGCGGATCTTCACCGCGGACTGCAGACCGATCACGCCGCGGTCGAAGGCCATGATGGCCTCGGCCGGGGACGAGAACGCCAGGCCCTCGCCGACGCCACCCTCCTTGGGGCGGGTCAGGTGGTAGATGCCGGTCACCATGTCCAGGCGGGGCATCGCCAGGGGGCGACCCGACGCCGGGGACAGGATGTTGTTCGACGACAGCATCAGGATCCGGGCCTCGGCCTGCGCCTCGGCCGACAGCGGCAGGTGGACCGCCATCTGGTCACCGTCGAAGTCCGCGTTGAACGCCTCGCAGACCAGCGGGTGCAGCTGGATGGCCTTGCCCTCGACGAGCTGCGGCTCGAACGCCTGGATGCCGAGGCGGTGCAGGGTGGGCGCGCGGTTGAGCATCACCGGGTGCTCGGTGATGACCTCTTCCAGCACGTCCCACACGGCCGGGCGGGCGCGCTCGACCATGCGCTTGGCCGACTTGATGTTCTGCGCGTGGTTGAGGTCGACCAGCCGCTTCATCACGAACGGCTTGAACAGCTCCAGCGCCATCGCCTTGGGCAGGCCGCACTGGTGCAGCTTGAGCTGCGGGCCGACCACGATGACCGAACGGCCGGAGTAGTCGACGCGCTTGCCGAGCAGGTTCTGGCGGAACCGGCCCTGCTTGCCCTTGAGCAGGTCGGACAGCGACTTGAGCGGGCGGTTACCCGGCCCGGTCACCGGGCGACCGCGGCGGCCGTTGTCGAACAGCGCGTCGACGGCCTCCTGCAGCATCCGCTTCTCGTTGTTGACGATGATCTCGGGCGCGCCGAGGTCGATCAGCCGCTTGAGGCGGTTGTTGCGGTTGATGACCCGGCGGTACAGGTCGTTGAGGTCCGAGGTGGCGAAGCGGCCACCGTCGAGCTGCACCATCGGGCGCAGGTCCGGCGGGATGACCGGGACGCAGTCGAGGACCATGCCCATCGGCGAGTTGCGGGTCGCCTGGAACGCCGCGACGACCTTGAGCCGCTTGAGCGCGCGGAGCTTCTTCTGCCCCTTGCCGTTGCGGATGGTGTCGCGGAGGTTGACCGCCTCGGCGTCGACGTCGAAGTCGCGGGCCAGGGTCTGGATGGCCTCGGCGCCCATCGAGCCGGTGAAGTAGTCGCCGTAGCGGTCGACCAGCTCGCGGTAGAGCATCTCGTCGGCGATGAGCTGCTTGATGTCGAGCTTGGTGAAGGTCGTCCAGATCTCGTCGAGCCGGTCCAGCTCGCGCTGGGCGCGGTCGCGGAGCTGGCGCATCTCCCGCTCGCCGCCCTCCTTGACCTTGCGGCGGACGTCGGACTTGGCGCCCTCGGCCTCCAGCTGGGCCAGGTCGGCCTCGAGCTTCTGCGCGCGGGCCTCGATGTCGGCGTCGCGCTTGTTCTCGACCTGCTTGCGCTCGACGCCCATCTCGGAGTCGAGGGTCGCCAGGTCGTTGTGGCGCAGCTCGGTGTTCACCGTGGTGATCACGTACGCGGCGAAGTAGATGATCTTCTCGAGATCCTTCGGCGCGAGGTCGAGCAGGTAGCCAAGGCGGCTCGGGACACCCTTGAAGTACCAGATGTGGGTGACCGGCGCGGCCAGCTCGATGTGGCCCATCCGCTCGCGGCGCACCTTGGCGCGGGTGACCTCGACGCCGCAGCGCTCGCAGATGATGCCCTTGAAGCGCACGCGCTTGTACTTGCCGCAGTAGCACTCCCAGTCCCGGGTGGGACCGAAGATCTTCTCGCAGAAGAGCCCGTCCTTCTCCGGCTTGAGCGTGCGGTAGTTGATCGTTTCCGGCTTCTTCACCTCGCCGAAGGACCACTGGCGGATGTCGTCGGCGGTGGCGAGGCCAATGCGGAGCTCATCGAAGAAGTTGACGTCCAGCACGTCTGTTCTTCTCCCCTTCTTGGTTACAGCACGTAAATGGGGGGATCAGTGCCTGACCCGCCGGGGAGGGGTTTCCGGTCCCTCCCCGGCGGTGACGGCTAGATCAGTTGACGACGTCGTCCACCGACGGCGACTCGTTGCGCGAGAGGTTGATGCCCAGGTTGGCGGCGGCCCGCTCCAGGTCCTCGTCGTCCCCGTCGCGCATCTCGATCGCGGCACCGTCGCTGGAGAGGACCTCCACGTTCAGGCACAGCGACTGGAGCTCCTTGAGGAGCACCTTGAACGACTCCGGGATGCCCGGCTCGGGGATGTTCTCGCCCTTGACGATCGCCTCGTAGACCTTGACCCGGCCCAGGACGTCGTCGGACTTGATGGTGAGCAGCTCCTGCAGGGTGTACGCGGCGCCGTAGGCCTGCATCGCCCAGCACTCCATCTCACCGAAGCGCTGGCCACCGAACTGGGCCTTACCGCCGAGCGGCTGCTGGGTGATCATCGAGTACGGGCCGGTCGACCGGGCGTGGATCTTGTCGTCGACCAGGTGCAGCAGCTTGAGGATGTACATGTAGCCGACCGAGACCGGGTACGGGTACGGCTCGCCGCTGCGGCCGTCGAACAGCCGCGCCTTGCCGTCCTCCTTGACCATCCGCTCGCCGTCGCGGTTGGGGCGGGTCGAGGCGAGCAGGCCGGTCAGCTCGTTCTCCCGGACGCCGTCGAACACCGGGGTGGCGGTGTTCGTGCCCGGGGCGACGTCGCGCAGGTCCTCCGGCATGAGGGCCGCCCACTCGGGGTCGCCCTCCACCTTCCAGCCCTGCTTGGCGATCCACCCGAGGTGGCTCTCCAGGATCTGGCCGATGTTCATCCGTCGCGGGACACCGTGGGTGTTCAGCACGACGTCGACCGGGGTGCCGTCCTCCAGGAAGGGCATGTCCTCGACGGGGAGGATCTTGCCGATGACGCCCTTGTTGCCGTGGCGGCCCGCGAGCTTGTCGCCGTCCTGGATCTTGCGCTTCTGGGCCACGTAGACGCGGACCAGCTCGTTGACGCCGGGGGGCAGCTCGTCCTCATCCTCGCGGGAGAACACCCGGATGCCGATGACCTTGCCGGTCTCGCCGTGCGGGACCTTGAGCGAGGTGTCGCGGACCTCGCGCGCCTTCTCGCCGAAGATCGCGCGGAGCAGCCGCTCCTCCGGGGTCAGCTCGGTCTCGCCCTTGGGGGTGACCTTGCCGACCAGGATGTCGCCCGCGCCGACCTCGGCACCGATGCGGATGATGCCGCGCTCGTCGAGGTCGGCCAGGACCTCCTCGGAGACGTTCGGGATGTCCCGGGTGATCTCCTCGGCGCCGAGCTTGGTGTCGCGCGCGTCGATCTCGTGCTCGTCGATGTGGATCGAGGTGAGCACGTCGTCCTGCACGAGGCGCTGCGACAGGATGATCGCGTCCTCGTAGTTGTGGCCCTCCCACGGCATGATCGCCACGAGCAGGTTCTTGCCCAGGGCCGTCTCGCCGTTCTCGGTGCACGGGCCGTCGGCGATGACCTGACCGGCCTCGACGCGGTCGCCCTCGGAGACGATCGGCTTCTGGTTGATGCAGGTGCCCTGGTTGGACCGGCGGAACTTGTGCATCCCGTAGGTCTGGCGGGTGCCGTCGTCGGCCATCACCGTGATGAAGTCCGCGGACAGCTCCTCGATGACCCCGGCCTTCCCGGCGACGACCAGGTCGCCGCCGTCGACCGCGGCGCGCAGCTCCATGCCGGTGCCGACCAGCGGGGACTCGCTGCGCAGCAGCGGCACCGCCTGGCGCTGCATGTTGGCGCCCATGAGCGCGCGGTTCGCGGCGTCGTGCTCCAGGAACGGGATCATCGCCGTGGCGACGGAGACCATCTGCCGGGGCGAGACGTCCATGTAGTCGACGTCGAAGGGCTCGATGAACTCGACGTCGCCACCCTTCTTGCGGACCAGGACGCGGTCCTCGGCGAAGTGGTTCTGCTCGTCGAGCGAGGCGTTGGCCTGCGCGATGACGTGCCGGTCCTCCTCGTCCGCGGTCAGGTAGTCGATCTGGTCGGTGACCTGGCCCTCGACGACCTTGCGGTACGGCGTCTCGATGAAGCCGAACGGGTTGACCCGCGCGTAGCACGACAGCGAGCCGATCAGGCCGATGTTCGGGCCCTCGGGGGTCTCGATCGGGCACATGCGGCCGTAGTGGCTGTGGTGGACGTCGCGGACCTCCATGCCCGCGCGCTCCCGGGAGAGGCCACCCGGGCCCAGCGCCGACAGGCGGCGCTTGTGGGTCAGGCCGTCGACCGGGTTGGTCTGCTGCATGAACTGCGAGAGCTGCGAGGTGCCGAAGAACTCCTTGATCGCGGCCACCACCGGGCGGATGTTGATCAGGGTCTGCGGCGTGATCGCCTCGACGTCCTGGGTGGTCATCCGCTCGCGGACCACGCGCTCCATGCGGGAGAGGCCGACCCGGATCTGGTTCTGGATCAGCTCGCCGACGGTGCGCAGGCGGCGGTTGCCGAAGTGGTCGATGTCGTCGACCTCGACCGGGATGGTGACCGCGTTCTCGCCCTGGCCGACCGTCATCTCGGTGTCACCTGCGTGCAGGCGGACCAGGTACTCGATCGTGGTGACGATGTCGTCCTCGGTCAGCACGCCGGTCTTCGTCGGCAGCGACAGGCCCAGCTTCTTGTTGACCTTGTACCGGCCGACCTTGGCCAGGTCGTAGCGCTTGTCCTTGAAGAACAGGTTCTCCAGCAGGGTCTGCGCCGACTCCTTGGTCGGCGGCTCGCCCGGGCGCAGCTTGCGGTAGATGTCGAGCAGGGCCTCGTCGGTCCCGGCGGTGTGGTCCTTGTCGAGGGTGGCGATGAGCGTCTCGGAGAAGGAGAAACGCTCGCGGATCGCCTCGGTCGACCAGCCCAGCGCCTTGAGCAGCACGGTGACCGGCTGGCGGCGCTTGCGGTCGATGCGCACCCCGACGGTGTCGCGCTTGTCGACGTCGAACTCCAGCCACGCACCGCGGCTGGGGATGACCTTGACCGAGAAGACGTCCTTGTCGGTCGTCTTGTCGATGCTGGTGTCGAAGTAGACACCCGGGGACCGGACGAGCTGGGAGACCACGACACGCTCGGTGCCGTTGATGATGAAGGTGCCCTTGTCGGTCATGACCGGGAAGTCACCCATGAACACCGTCTGGCTCTTGATCTCGCCGGTGGTGTTGTTGGTGAACTCGGCCGTGACGAACAGCGGCGCCGCGTATGTCATGTCCTTGTCCTTGCACTCCTCGACGGAGGCCTTGACCTCGTCGAAGCGCGGGTCGGAGAAGGACAGGGACATCGAACCGGAGAAGTCCTCGATCGGGGAGAGCTCGTTGAGGACCTCTTCGAGGCCACCGGTGGGGGTCTCCTCACCGGCGTCGACGCGGCGCTGGAACCACGCCTCGTTGCCGGTGAACCACTCGAACGACTGAATCTGGAGATCCAGCAGGTTGGGCGTGACCAGGGGCTCGCGGATCTTCGAGAAGGAGACACGAAGAGGGGCGCCCGGAATACCCGGGTTCGACGCAGTGGAGTTGGTCGCAGCAGTGGCCTTGGTCGCGCGGGAGATCGCCAAGATGCGTCCTTCCAGGACTATGAGCGGTTGGCAGCCGCGTTAGCAACAGTCAACGCGGCTGTCAAGGGTGCCGTGGTGCCCAACATCCTAGCTCTTGGCAAAGGGCGTGCGGAAAGTGGGCAGCGCAAAGGGGCAGTCTAGCCACTAGATGGGCGACTGTCGAGGCCCGCTGTGCAATCGGTGCTCCCACTCGTTCCGTGCTGGGTAACAGCCTGACCCCGAGCGGTCGCTGAGTCAAGGTGCCACGCCAACCAGACCACTTTTGCAGCAGTGTGCGATCACTCACCGATTACGGCGTGACCTGGGGAAACACGCACCGCACCCGGACGGCTCAGCAGTTGGCCGTGCTCTGCCCGCCGGGCAGCGGCTGGTTGAGCATGTCGAAGGCAGTGATCTTCCAGACATCCCCGTCCGCGCGCGCCCGGACGGCGAACTGGGCCCCGCTGGCGACGGTCTGGCCCTCCGCGCCCGCCGCGGCGGCGGCGCGGGTGGTGGTCTGGTCGACGAAGACCAGCGCCTCGGCCTCGGACCCGCGCAGCGACACCACGCCGATGTCGCGCACCTTGGTCGACAGGACGAGCTTCTCCTGCGGGGCCAGCTCGCGGATCTTGCCGTAGAGGGCGTTGTAGTCGCAGACCGCGCGGTCGGTGAGGGTCTCCTGGACGGCCTTGGCGGTGGCGTCGAGGTTGGCGAAGTCGTAGGACAGCGTGCGCTCGATGGCGGACTTGAGCTTGTTCTTCAGCTCCTCGGTGGCCCGCACGTCGGTGACCGCGCTGTTGTCGGCGTCCGCGCCCGCGGTCAGCGAGTCGGACTTGCCCTTGAACCACAGCGCCAGACCGGCCAGGACCAGGGCGACGACGGCCAGCACGATGGCGGCGTTCATCCCGGACCTGGCGGCGTTCCGGGACGGCTTGCGGGGCTTGCGCGCGGCGGCGGCGGGCCGCTCTCGGGTGTCCTCGCGCCGGTCGCCCACCAGGGCACCGGTGGCCTTGCGCTTGCCCGCGGGCCTGCGCCCGGGCGCAGGCCGGTCGGCGGTCGCCGGGGCGGCCTTCGCGGTTGCGGTGGTCTTCGCGGTCGGCTCGGCGGTGGCACCCGCGGGGGCCTCGGCGGCTTCGCCGCTCGCTCCCGGTCCGGCGGTGCGCGCCCCGGCGGTGGCGCCC